>VGRY01000187.1 GCA_016875195.1 Deltaproteobacteria bacterium | reverse complement strand
ATCCTCGTGGGAACTGGAGCAAAGCTGAAGGTGCTTCCAATGATTCTGGAAGGAATCAAGGATGACTTCGAAGAGACTGCAAAAAAGATTAACCAGTTGGCCTTTTCTACCAAGGCCCATCAGGATCTCGTTGAGAAGGGTGTGGAAGGGATGAAACTTTGCCGGCCTGAAGTGATCCATGGTGATTTTTCAGCCTGTGACCGATTTAATGTGATGAATGAGATTGAAAAGATTAACCTTCCCACACTCATCCTGTGCGGCGATGAAGATGCATTGACCCCGGTGAAGTATTCTCAATTCCTGCAGAATAAAATTAAAGGATCGAGGCTGGAGGTCATTTCTGGTGCGGGTCATATGGTGATGATGGAGTCTCCATCCCTTTTTAACGCGAAGATCAAGGAATTCCTGCTCAGCCCCACCTTCTCCGAAAGTAAGTAAACCAGATCAGAAAGAGAAATTCGAAAAGGGTGGTGATCGCTGCGGGGATGGCGGCCCTCTCATTGAAAAGAAGGAGGCTGATGGCCGCTGCTAAGCCGAGGTTCTTATACGAACCGAAAAGGACATAACTGACCCTTCGCTTTTGATCTACCTGCAGCAATCTTGAGAGGAGGTCGATGAAGTGGCCACTGACAAAGGTCCTCAGGATGGCGATTGCAGAAACGAGGATCAATAGATCAGGATGACCAAAGAAGACCTTTCGGTTGATTCCTATCACGGTGTAGAGAATCAGAGCGAAGCAGAGATTGATGAGGAGGCCTGCATTGTTCTGAAATCGGGGAAATCTTCTCCATTTCAAAAGAATTCGGGATAGCAGGAAAGGGATGAGTATAAGTTGAAGAAGGGTCAGAAAAAGCCCCAAAGGTTCGATCTTTGCCACATCAAGGAAGTGAAGAGAAATAAAAGGGGCAGCAACCAGGGCGAAAAGATAGATCCACGCCGATCCGATTAAAGAGACCGCTATCTCCCCCTGTAAAAGGTAAGTGAAGGGGATGACAGCCACTGCCGATGGAATGGC
>VGRY01000186.1 GCA_016875195.1 Deltaproteobacteria bacterium | reverse complement strand
GAGAAGAAACCTTCCTTCTCATTCTCCCGCTCAATCTTTCCAAACGCACACTGCACGGCGGAACGGATCTCTTCGAGATCAATCGGCTTCATGGCCTGATAGAAGATGCCTGCCCCCCGAAGCCGTCTCACCAGCCCAAGGGATTCCTCCGATGAGATCATGATGACCTGAATCTTCGAATTGACTTTCTTCAACAGAGAAACCACATCACAGGCCTTCAATCCTTCAATCTCATCATCCAGAAGCAGAACCTGATGCTGACCGTTGCGAACTTTCTTGATCATCTCGCTCAGGACTTTCACTGTCTCCACCCGGTAACCCTGCCCGTGAAAATAGGTGGCAAGCGATCTGACCCCCAAATCATCCTGATAGGCAATGAATATCTTTTTGTGCTGCATGGCTGCCCCCTCTTCTCTTATATCACGCCAACAGGCGCCTCTGCCCTTCGATGCGGACTCAAGGTCGATACCACCAGGGAGCTCAGAAGGATGCCCGCTGGTATCGCCTGGGCTAATACCACAATGACCCCGAAGGTCAAAAAGAACCAAACCCCCAGAAGCCCTATCCCACGGATCCCTCCCGCATAGGCAATCCCCAGAGATCCCAATGCGATCGTCAGAACCAGAACCAGACTCAGTATTGTCAGTATTTTCTTCATGCTCTTAGACATTGGTCTTCACCTCTTTCGTGATTTCCTTCCAGCTACTTTTTGGCCGCCACTGGCTCCATACCGGGAAGCACCGCTTCCTCCTCAACCTTCTTCTCTTTCTTGAATGCCATGGTCGTTGCCGTCCCGATGAAGCTGAAGAAGAGAATGGCTGCCGGAATCAGTTGAAGAAGGATGATGATGGCTCCGATGATAACAAAGACCCAAAGAGCCGGTCCTGCGTCCTTTAGGCTTACCGACCTTGCAAATGCAGGAGAAGCTGCCAGAGTCATTAGTCCTGCCATCAACCCAACCTTTAATCCTTTTGCCATTTTTTCCATCTTCGTTTCCTCCTCTCTTTGATTTTCAACCTATATAAAGCATTTCCTGTGCCAAA
>VGRY01000185.1 GCA_016875195.1 Deltaproteobacteria bacterium | reverse complement strand
ATCTTTTGGCCGAACTGCTCACGGGTTTTGGTATGCAAGAGCGCCCGATCGTAAACCCCTCTTGCAAGGCCAACGGCCTCGTTGGCAATCTCGGCTCTCCCCTCATTTAAAGCCTCCATGATATAGGTGAAGCCATGATTCTCTTTCCCGAGAAGATTATTCTTATGCACCTTTACGTCTCGAAATTCAATACTGCATGAGGAGGTGGTTCTCAGGCCAATCTTCTCTCCGAGATCGAGTGCGGTCACGCCTTCCTGTTCTCTCTCCACGATGAAACCGCTGATCCCACGGTAGGCAGGGGCGTCCGGGTTCGTCTGGGCAAAGACGGTGTAGAAATCGGAAATGTCCGCATTGGTGATGAAGGTTTTATTGCCGTTAAGGATGTATTCATCCCCCTTTCTCTCGGCGCGGGTTTCGAGATAACGGATATCACTCCCGTGATTCGGCTCTGTGACGGCAATCGAAGAAACAGCCTCGCCTTTTGTCAGCCCGGGAAGGTATTTCTTCTTCTGCTCTTCGTTCCCAAACCTCAGAAGGGTTTTGGCAGGAATGGAGCCGAGGCTGAGCGCCATTCCGACCCGGTTGTCATAACGGATCATCTCTTCCATGATCAGGCAGTAATCGAGCAAGGGCAATCCCTGTCCTCCGAGTTCCTTGGGATAGTAGGAGGCGAGATAGCCATTTTGACCGGCCTTTTTGTAGATCTCCCAGGGAAACTGCTTCTTCTTTGCCAGATCGAGCGTGACTGTAGGGTCGCATTCCCCTTTCATAAATTCGCGGATGGCTTCTTTCAAAAGCCGCTGTCGGGATGTGAGGCTAAAATCCATAATCATTTTCTCCTTGAAATGGGATCTTGTTGGGAATCTATCCTGAATCGTTCACCTTAAATCCATTCTTTCAAAACCTGCCGGGAGATGACCAGCCGCTGGATCTGGTTGGTCCCTTCGAAGATCTGGGTCAATTTGGCATCGCGAAACATCCTCTCTGCATCTGATATTTTTAAGGAACCATATCCATCCAGGATATGAAGGGCATCGATGACTTCAGCAGT
>VGRY01000184.1 GCA_016875195.1 Deltaproteobacteria bacterium | reverse complement strand
GCTTTGTTTGTTATTGTCAATGCTTTCATGGCATCCCTCCTGAAAGTATTTGAACATCTCTCGGAAGGTATTATACATAAAACCCAATTTTATGTCTACTTATTTATGACGTTCACTATAATATCATTAGGGGAAGACAATCGTTTTAACCATGCAACAGAGTCAAAATCGCTGTCAAAGGTAGCAATGCATTCAATGCCCAACTCACGACATCCTAAGGCAACCAGGATGTCATTGAAGTTTAAAACCCCCATAGAGTCACGAACTAAACCTATGATCTCCGGGTAGAAACGTTTGGTTTCCGTGGAAATCCAAATAATAGAGTCTTCGGGAGCTTGTGACACGACGTGGGTCAACAATTCAGTGAATTCAGAGGAGCGCTTCCGTTCTTTCCCCCTTCGAGCCAAAACGTTGATGGTCTCGCTAATCACACAATCAAAGTAAACCATCTGCGCTTGAGCCCCCTTAAGAGCATCTCGAAGAGTGACAGCAACAGGGTGCCATATGTCCCGGCTATCCACCAATCCTACCAATATGCTTGTATCCAAGGCAACCTGGTTAGGTGGATTCATCGTAGAGTCTCTCGGTATCGGCTAATGCATCACCCCCCCAAGCTACCAGACCGGTTAGGCGATCAAGAGAAGAAGCCGGAAGAGAAGGCACGAAAGGAACCTTGCGGGTTCTCAAGAATGCCACAAAGTCTAATACTTCCGTCAATTTATCCGGTGGCAACCCATCTAATTCTTTCATTAATTGTTGTTTGAGATTAACTCCACCTGTTGTCATTACCGATCCTCCTTTTACCCCGTTAGAAATAATGCCCCGCTGGAATTTCTAACGGGGTTAACATTCGTTCTTTATTACCTTTTGATTCATTATACTCTGTTCCACCCCTCTCGTCCAGCATTTTCCATCGGATAAATTTTTCCCAAAAAAAGAATCATTATTTCTTACCTATGGCGTATAAGATTTTAAAGTCTTTGGTCACCTTATCTATCGGAATTTCAATGGGAGGTTCATAATCTATCATGTCTTCTGTGATTTCCGAGGGCAATGGCACAAGCTTCCCCATAAAAATCCTTTTTAGATATGCCCTCGCCTCCAGGCTCCCAGGGATAAGATGAA
>VGRY01000183.1 GCA_016875195.1 Deltaproteobacteria bacterium | reverse complement strand
GATGAACGAACACATCAAAGGAGGTACGCTGTGAAGGGGAAAATTAAGGAATTTGCTTTGGGTTTAGGGATAGACGATGTGGGCATTGCGTCGGTAAAAGACTACAAGAGTCCAAAATCTCCGAATCTGGAGTCCATCTTTCCGGGAGCCAAATCGCTGGTCGTTCTGGCTTACAAGACTCTCTCAAATTGTGAGAGCAACAATATGCAGATCGCCATGAGTGGTAGGCTCGACGAGATGCAATTTACCCGCTCCTCTAATTACAGAGTGGCGCGTTTCTTAGAGAAAGAATTGAAGGCCAAAGCAATGACCGTTCCTCCTTCCTATCCTTTACATATGAGTTACGAAACCAAGGGCACCATTGGAGATGTCTCATTGCGCCATGCGGCCATTGCCGCCGGCCTGGGCAACTTTGGCAGGCACAACCTGGTCATCCATCCGAAGATGGGATCGAGAGTGATTTTTACCGCCATGGTTACCGACCTCGATTTACCTTCGGATCCGCCCGTCACTGAAAAGCTCTGCACGGATTGTAATCTCTGTGTGGAGAGTTGCCCTGGGGGTGCGCTCAATGAAGAAGGTAAAACCGATGATATGAAATGCCTTAAAAACAGCCAGCCCTATGGCATTGGAGGCGCCATCCGTTTCTGGACAAAATTTGCTGAGAGCACGACCGAAGACCAGAAAAAGATGGTTAAAGATGTGAACTTCTGGCGTCTCTACCAGGCAGGGTTCATTGGATTTCAATATTTCTGTTTTAACTGTTTTCAATCCTGCCCGGTCGGTCAGGAATAATTAATCCCTCCCTCTTGAGAAACTATGTCGTAATGGGGAAAACAGAGAAAAATGTCATGCTGAACTTGTTTCAGCATCTGATAAATTCAGTTAGTCACGAGACCCTGAACCAAGTTCAGGGTGACAAAAAGGGGTTTACGACACAGTCTCCAAGAGGAAAAGATATTTTATGTTATCTCGGATTCTACTGTTTTCTATTATTATTTTAACCAGCATGTTGTTGAGAACCGAGTTTCCTACCCTTTCCGCAGAGAAGGATGGAAGGAGGGCGGAGATGAAGAGACTGCTTCCCCTGAAAGTGGGGGACTATAAGGCGGATGGAAAGGATGAATTTTATGATCGCCAAACCGCTTTCCGA
>VGRY01000182.1 GCA_016875195.1 Deltaproteobacteria bacterium | reverse complement strand
AGTAGTAGGTGTATTTTGCAATAACGAAAAACTATTATATTTTCAGTGGATTAACGAGTATCCAGTCAAGCAAGTTATCCCTTCCCTATTTAATCTGCCGATGTTTTGAGTCTCATTTATTTCCCTTCACTATTTCCCATTGAAAGTTTCATAATCTCCATTCTGACCCCCATTAATCTCTAATCCAAAAAGGAGGTGCTTTATGAAAGTTAAAGAAGCCATCACTCTATTTCAGTACTACCAACGTTCAAGTTTTAAAAAGAGGACCACAGCGAGCTACCTTTACCTGCTCAAAAGGTTTGAGAGTCTCTACGGTGATCGTCCCTTTGATTCTATCGAGGCCGACGAGATCTATCACTTCCTTGAAACACTTACCCAAGGCCATGCGAAATCCAGCAGAAGATTAAGATACGCCCAACTCAAAGCCTTCTATAATTTCATCATCTCACGATGCAGTCTGGATATAAAGAATCCCTGTAATGCTCCCCTTCTCTCTAAGACCTTCAGAATGCCCAAGGCGGTCTCAAGGAAGATTCTTGATAAGGAAGTAGTAGACGAGATGATCTACAATACCCAAAGCCCAAGGGACAGGCTAATGCTTGAGCTTCAGGCACGCTGTGGCTTAAGAATCGGAGAATCGTTAAAGATCAAAGTCTCCGATATTTCAGAAAGGAAAATCTTTTTAAGAGAACCTAAATCAGGGAAAGAGGCAGAAGTGGCTTTTATGCCTGAGCCTGTGGCAAAGAGATTAAATGATTACATCAAGGATCAAGGGCTTCAATCCAATGATCGCCTCTTTCCAATTTGCTATTCTACAGCCAGGTATTTAATTAAGAGGCTTGGTTCAAATCTTCATATCCGTTTAAGCCCTCATGACCTTAGGAGGTATTCCGCTACCTATGCCAGTAGGAATGGAGTCCCTTTGGAGATTGTCTCGAAGGTGATCCTCAGGCATCAGGATCTGAAAACAACCCAGGCTTATCTGGGTAAGGTGAGCGAGTCAGAGGCTATCAGGTGGATGGATATTCTTCATGGGAAGTAGAATATAAGTGTTGATTATCATTAGAACTCTTGAGGTTTTTGGGGGTCAATACTACCATCTCTGTGATAATCTTATGGACCTATAATGGCTTTCATGCTATGTTGCTTCCTG
>VGRY01000181.1 GCA_016875195.1 Deltaproteobacteria bacterium | reverse complement strand
GGTTAAATCTGACCACGTATCCCGTTAGAATCTTCCTCATGCTGGCAAAAAGGGGACGGTTTCCTGTCCGAACAAGCAGGTGAAAATGGTTCCCAATGAGAGCCCACGCATAGACTTTGAGAGCTTCAGCTTCGCATTGCGCTGCCAGACGTTCCAGAAGGTCGCTCCGGTCCTTATCCGTCCTGAAGATGTTGGTTCCTTCTATCCCCCGAACCATCACATGATGTAATGTCCCCGGGGCATCGAGTCTCGCTTGTCTGGGCATTTTCTTTTTAGGCTACTCCCTCCCTCTTCCAATGTCAAGTTGTATTTGAACCAACGTCCCCATTTGTTTCAAGGAGATTGTTCGGCAGAGCTTTAACGATCACACTTATCTTGGAGAAACCAGTTGGAGAGATCTTTGGATAGATTGTTTTGCTTTTCGCACTTGTCGAGCCAATCTTTGACAGCGGAAAGGGCGAATGGTTTCTCAAAGACTGCGCACCCGAGATCTTTTGCACGCTTCATATTCGCCTCAGACCATCTGCCGGACATGATGGCGATGTTTGGGATTTTGCATCCTTTCTGCAGTTGGTCATTGATAAAGTCGAGTCCCGAGACGTTAGGCATGTCAATATCTGTGATCAGAATGTCAGCACACACTTGATTCCTCCCACATTGGCAATCATGCGAATGTTGTAGCGGACATAGACTGGGGTCTCTGTATGTGAACACATCATACCCTCTGCTCTTGAGAAGTATCTCCAGAAGGTGTCTTATCTCTAAGTTATCATCAAAAATGAGGGCTCGCATTTGTCTTTTCATCATTTGTCTCCTCCATCAGCCGAACGACTTGCATAACCTGCGCGGGCAATCACCAATACCAAAACCTGACGCGGCTATTCCGCGTCAGGTTGATGCGGTTGTTATGTCATACTATCTCCTTTGATCTAATTGAATTTCTTTTTTGAATTCTTTCCCCTCTCTCAGTATTTCAACAATAATCTTTTGGCCTTCGAATTTCGCTACTGATCAGTCACTGGCACTGGGCACTGGGGTCAGGCCACGGAAACACGGTATTTCCTTTTCCTCCCCCTGATCACCTTTTCTTCCATACGTTTCAGCCTTTCTTCATACGATTTGTCTCTCCGGACAAGTTCTTCCACCTTCATTATCCCTTCACCGATCGTTACCGCGCTCCGCCTGAAATATTCGCCTGTCTC
>VGRY01000180.1 GCA_016875195.1 Deltaproteobacteria bacterium | reverse complement strand
TCTTTTGAAGCTCTTCCGTGTCCGCATAGCCCGCGTCTGCGCTGGCCACCTCACAGGATTTTCCCAACACCTCGTTGGCTTGATCGATCTGCCGGGCAAACTGATTCAAATCACTGGTCTCACTGACTCCCTCCGCATGCACGATCAACCCGTTTTGCTCATCCACCACGCTCTGGACGTTGTAACTCGCATGAGACCCCTGAATACTATGCATGATCGCACAGTCCGGATCAGTCAGATTGATCTTTTCTCGTTCCGTCTCCCTCAGTACCCGAAGAGCCTCTTGGACCTTGTCCTTGAGATGTTTCTTCTGGGTTAACTCTTGCTCCATTTCCACCCACGAGGTCTGATTTTGTTCGGTCTCATCGAGCTTCTCAGACTCTTCCATAAGCTGCTCAATACGACCATCTATCTCTGACAAGAGTTGCTCGTAATAGGCTTGATCGTGTGTTTGACCGCGGGAAGCATTGGCCCGGATCTTAGTGCCATCGACAAACAACGCATTGCCCGAGATCAAATCGAGCCTAAGACACATTCGGGCGCATTGCCTCAAGACCTTCCTGAGGGCCCCTTTGTTCTTGCGCCGAAACTCCGCAATGGTCTTGTGGTCCGGTTTTAAGCCGCCCATCAGCCAGATGAAGGAAAGATTATGATGGATCTCTCGTTCCAATTTTCGAGAACTCTTGATTCCATAGGAATAACCGTAAACAAACAGCTTTAACATTGCCTTGGGATCGTATTCAGGGTTGCCCACTTGGTTCGGGTCAATCTCAATCCCCAGGGCGTTAAAGTCAAGGGCCTCCACAAAAGCATCATAGGCTCTCACCGGGTTATTGGGAGCCACGTAGTCTTCGATGCTGGGGGGAAATAGAGCGAGTTGAAAACGATCTCCATATCGATAGGCCATTGGGATTCCTCCTCTGTTGGGCTGCATTGTATCATATCGATATGGAGACAGGTAGAGTTTTTTCATTCGTTATGCTAAAAAATTCTTACCCCTCACCCTCCCCATTGTGACACAGTCTCGAAGGGGAGGGTAATTGTCCTGCTCATCGTGCAATTCCTCCCCCTTCAAGGGGGAGAAGGTGTGAAAAAATTATGAAACAATTAAAAAAAGCTTGACATAGCCATATAACTACGATATCCTCCTTTCAACATTCTTGAGAGGAGGCACTTTCCATGGGATATTTGACCAAAGTTCAGGTG
>VGRY01000179.1 GCA_016875195.1 Deltaproteobacteria bacterium | reverse complement strand
TCCGGTTCGATCACTTCGCCATTGGTCTGACTCAGAGAAATCACCTCACAGGGGACATACTTCCTTATCTCTCCTGCCATCTGTCCAAGATTCATTTCCGGAACCAGGATCTTCTTTACCTTTTTCCCGACCTCAGCCACTGCCTCTTCTGGAAAGGGCCATAAGGTCTTGAGCCTCAACGTCCCTACGTTCATCCCCTCTTTTCTCAAGCGTTTGGCGGCAAAGAGGCTGGTTCGTGCTGTAAATCCATAGGCGATCACAGCGATCTCCGCCTCTTCAAGGAGGTGTCCCTCTGTTTCGATGATGGCTCTCTTATGGTCGAGGATTTTCCGATTGATCCGATTAACAAGCCTGGCATGGACTTCTGGATCGTCGGTCTTTCTGAAGCCAAATCCATCATGGGTGGACCCGGTGACAGAGAGCCGTTCTCCTTCGCCGAAAGAAGCCATGGGAGGGACACCGTCTTCATCCTCGATATCGAAAGGAGCGCTACCCTTCTTTTTCTTTCTGTCCCAGACTTCCAACTTAGGCAGTATTTGAATGGTCTCCCTGAGATGGCCAACGGCTTCTTCAGCCATCACCATCGCCGGAACACGGAATTGTTCACTAAGGTTGAATGCCCGAAGCGTCAGGTCATACATCTCCTGTGAGGACCAGGGGGAGAGAGCAATCACCTGATAATCACCGTGGGACCCCCATTTGGCCTGCATGATGTCTCCGCTCCCGACCTTGGTGGCCTGTCCAGTGCAGGGTCCTGCCCTCTGGACATCGACAATGACACAGGGGGTTTCGGTGAAAGCAGCATATCCGATCGATTCCTGCATCAGGCTGAATCCAGGACCAGCGGTGGCAGTCATCGCCTTGGCGCCTGCCCATGAGGCTCCGATCACAGCGGAGATGGAAGCAATTTCATCTTCCATCTGAATAAAGACGCCTCCGACCTCCTTGAGGCGTTCAGCCATTCGCTCCATCAACTCACTCGATGGGGTGATCGGATAGCCCGCATAAAACCGGCACCCTGCCGCGATAGCCCCTTCTGCGGCGGCTTCATTTCCCGAAAAATAATAAGTCCCTTTTGGAAAAGGGGTTTTTATCCATCTGGAAGGCATGTTCTATCCTTCGGTCGGCTCCCAACAAAGGAGGAGAAGGGTTTGCGTCATTTGAGGTTTCTGAGTACTTTTAAAAATAATAAAAGAAAATTCTTGAC
>VGRY01000178.1 GCA_016875195.1 Deltaproteobacteria bacterium | reverse complement strand
TTACAGTGCCCACCAGTGGAAGTGTACCCGCAGATATGCCCGCCAAGGTAAAACTGTAGTTGTTGTTGCTGCAGGCCGGAATCGTGTGCCCGCCCGATTGAGCATAGTACGCTGTGCCGTTCAACGATACACTGAACACAGGTTGTGGGTTCACAGTCAAAATCAACACTTCCGTTTGACATCCATTCACCTCGGTATAAGTGCCGCCCGCCGTGTAGGTCTGACCGTTCACACTCCAGGTGTAGCTGTCGCAGGCTGAGACCTGGGTGGTGTTGCTCGTGGATGGGGTGATGGTCAACACCAGTGTTTCGGTGTGGCATCCATTCACCTCGGTATAAGTGCCGCCCGCCGTGTAGGTCTGACCGTTCACACTCCAGGTGTAGCTGTCACAGGCTGAGACCTGGGTGGTGTTGCTCGTGGATGGCGTTACATATAAATACAAAGTGACAATGCTGTCACATCCGACTCCGTTGGTTAATGTTGCCGTGTATACTCCTGTTGTTGACAGGTTTTGCCCATTAAACGTGAGGGTGTTTCCGGAACAGATCGTCTCAGTGAACGTATAGGCGCTCGGCTGATTCACAGTCAGGTTCAGCGTGATTACGCTGTCACAACCCGCGGCATTCGTAAGCGTTGCCGTGTACGTACCCGATGTGCTGTAGCTCTGCCCGTTGAACATATAGCTGTTCGGTGCGCAAATCGACTGGTTGATGGTCGTGGCGCTTGGATCGGCTACGTTGAACGTGAAGTTCATCGATCCACCCGACAGGTCTGCCGAACATCCGTTGGCATCTGTTACCGACAGGAACTCCACGCTCCATACGCCCGCGTTCACACTGCCCGAAGGAGCTGCGTAAATCAGATCACCAATGTTGTTGATCGTACCCGTAAAGATCGGCCCGGGTGTGCCCGTGCCAATCGCTCCGTCCCATACCCTTACAGTGCCCACCAGTGGAAGTGTACCCGCAGATATGCCCGCCAAGGTAAAACTGTAGTTGTTGTTGCTGCAGGCCGGAATCGTGTGCCCGCCCGATTGAGCACCATAGGTTGTGCCATTTAAAGATATTGCAAAAAGAACTTGTTGGTTCACTGTCAGGTTCAAGGTGACCACACTGTCACAACCCGCGGCATTCGTAAGCGTTGCCGTGTACGTGCCCGATGTGCTGTAGCTCTGCCCATTGAACAAGTAGCTGTTCGGTGCGCAGATCGACTGGTTGAT
>VGRY01000177.1 GCA_016875195.1 Deltaproteobacteria bacterium | reverse complement strand
ACTGTGGAAGAACTGGTGCCCTACCTTAAAGGGGAATGGCCACGCATTCGAGAGGAGTTGCTCAAGGGGACGTACCGACCCATAGCCGTAAGGCAGGCGGAGATTCCCAAGCCGAGCGGGGACGGCATGCGGCCTCTTGGGATTCCAACGGTCTTGGATCGGATGATCGAGCAAGCGATCCTTCAGGTGTTAACCCCAATCTTTGATCCTCACTTTAGTAATAGCAGCTACGGATATCGTCCTGGACGGTGCGGCCAGGATGCAGTAAAAGCCGCGCAGGGATATGCGGAAGCAGGCTATCGCTTTGTGGTAGATCTGGACCTGGAGAAATTCTTCGATCGAGTGAACCACGACGTGTTGATGGCACGGGTGGCAAGACGAGTGAAGGATAAACGAGTTCTTCGGCTACTTCGGAGATATCTGGAATCCGGGGTGATGGTGGGAGGAGTAATCCAGGAACGAGAAGAGGGGACACCGCAAGGAGGGCCTCTTTCACCACTACTATCCAATATCCTATTAGATGACTTGGATAAAGAGTTGGAGCGGAGGGGTCACCGTTTCTGCCGTTATGCGGATGACTGTAACATATACGTCAGGTCAAAGGCAGCGGGAGAGCGGGTGATGGAGTCCATCAGTCGATTCTTAGAGAAACGGCTTCGTTTGAAGGTCAATCGAGAAAAGAGTGCCGTGGATCGGCCCTGGAGAAGAGATTTTCTGGGGTATACGATGAGTTGGCACCGCCAACCGAAGCTCAAGGTATCACCGGATTCAATTCAGAGAATCCGGGGCAAGATACGAGAGCTGATGCGGAAGGCCCGTGGGTGTTCATTGACGAAGATCATTGGAGAGTTAGTTCCACTACTTCGGGGATGGATCAACTACTTTCGGCTATCCTCTGTGAAGGCCGCTTTTGAAGAACTGGATGGATGGATTCGACGGAGGCTGCGCTGTGTCATTTGGCAGCACTGGAAGAAACCGAAGACCAGGGTCAAGAAGCTGATTCAGAGGGGGATTGAGAGGGAAACGGCCTACATTTCGGCCCATAATGGGCGAGGTGCTTGGTGGAACTCAGGAGCATCACACATGCATTCTGCGTTTCCAGCCAAATGGTTCATTCAGCAGGGACTTATTAGCCTGCTTTCACAACATCAACGTTTTCAGAGCTTATCACGAACCGCCGTATGCCGAACGGCACGTACGGTGGTGTGAGAGGCTGGGGCCGTGAGGCCCCCGCCTACTCGATTTACTTATGGCCAAAGATAGTAGCC
>VGRY01000176.1 GCA_016875195.1 Deltaproteobacteria bacterium | reverse complement strand
CGCGCGTCTTGGCTTCGCCGGCCGCGGCGTCGTAGATGAATTGGGGCGGGGTGACGCCGTGGTGCTCTTGCTGGGCCGTCAGCAGGTCTGGCAAACCCGCGGCATCGGGTTGGGCGCCGGTGGCGGCCTGGATTTCGCGCACGAAGTGCGTATTGACCGCGACGTTGACATTGTAGCCCAGGTCGCACTTGTCCGGGCCGTGGACGCGGTACGTCGCGTCCGGGTCGGTGGCGCTGCCCAGGCGGTAGCTGCCCTGTTGCTTGGCCGGCAGGGTCGCGACGTGCGTGATCACCCCGGCGGGGTCGCGGGTGATGGCGACCTCATCAGCCACGATCTTGGTCAGGTCGGCCAGCCGAGCGGTCACCGGTTGGGTCTGGGCGGCCGGCAGGGCGGCGGCGGCCAACTGGCGCTGCACCAGGTCGGCGCAGGCCAGTGCGGCGACCACGGTGGTCTGGAGCCGCACCCGGCGGGCTTCAGCGTCGAGGTAAAACTCGTCCCGCTCGTCGGCCGCGCCGAAGAGGGCGCGGGCGTCGAGTTGGGCGGTGACAGCGGCGGCCGCGGGAGGTGCGGCGGCCGTCAGGTTGCGCAGCAGGCACTGGCAGGTGTGGCGGATCAGGCGCACCAGGCCCTCTTTGGCGGCGTGGGCCTGCATGGCGAAGGTGTCGCCGACCTGGGGCCGGCGGCGCTCCTCGGGGAAGTCGGCGTCAATCTGCCGCAGCGTCTCATCGAAGAAGGTGCGCCCGTGCTGCTTGATGACCCACTGCTCGAAGCGTTCGAGGGTGCTGTGATCGGGCGTGCGCTCGAAAAGGCCGTAACCGACGAACCACCTGATGACCAGGTTAGTGCGGAGCGTGTATTCTAGCTCGCGCAGGGAGAGATTCCACAGGGACTTGACGAGCAGCGCCCGTACCAGCCGCGGCACGGTGTGCGTGGCTTGGGCGCCCGGCCCCGCCACGTGCTGATAGGCCGCGCAGGCCCGTTCCAACGGCGCACAGTCCAGGTGGTCGGCTAACCGGACCCAGAAGTCATCGGGCGCGCGCAACCGCTCGTAGACCTGGGCGCTGAGCCAGGTCAGCAGCCGGGGCCAGAACGCCAGGATGACGATGGGTAGAAAGTCGGGAATGGGGAGCATGGCTGCGCCTTTCGGGGGTGGAAGTTGGGTTTTCGCCGGCCCCTATTATGACACGTGATCCTGCGCTGTCCAACTTGGCGCCACCGACGCCGTCACTGGCTGCAATCTGCAACGCTCTCCTGATGGTGGATGTCTGGGG
>VGRY01000175.1 GCA_016875195.1 Deltaproteobacteria bacterium | reverse complement strand
TTGACTATGCCGATATATAAAATATATGGGGGTATTCAGTTTACTCCAGTTAACACTATATATGCTGTTTTGGCCTGCGCCCCCTAACATGCTTAACCATATTTTTATAAGGAGTTGCTTCAACAGCAACCGCCTGTTGAATCAATCGGTAGAATAGCTTACCGCGATGGTGGCTGGTTCGGCGATTAAACCTAAACGTATACTCATCCAAGTAGTAATCCAAATGTTCATGACTAATAGCCCCCTGATGTGTACCCATCATCCATCGCTTAAGAAGGGACGCTACCCTATGGCAATAAGGTAACAAACTGTTGCCTACAGCAGATTGTTCGCGCACCACTTCATGAATATAGCCAAGACTGTCTAGGCCATTGTAGCCGTTCCATCCATCAGTCCAAACAATACTACCTGGTTCTACAGCTTGCTTAATTGCACCCTCCAAGCTTTCAGCAGAAGCATTCAGAACTTGCTGAAGTCGAATTCGTCCGATCTTCTTTCCCTCTACCACCTCTGCAATAATTACAACTAAGGCCTTTCCAGCAGCACCTCGGCCACGTTTTCCAGACTTTTTAGCTCCAACATAACACTCATCAACTTCTACTGCGCCTGAAATGCGATCTCGGCCGGGACGCACCATTGCTCTCCTGAGTTTATGAAGCCAAGTCCATGCTGTGTAGTAGCTGCCCAAACCAAGAATCCGTTGTAAGCCTAATGCACTGGTTCCAGTCTTTTGACTGGTGACCCACCAAATTGCCCGAAACCAAATGGTCAGTGGTTTGTGAGTACTCTTAAAAATAGTTCCTGCTGTTACGGATACTTCATATCCACAAGAAGCACAAACCATCAAACCTCGGTTTCTGTGCCAAGCCTTTGTTTCTTGACATCTCGGACATATAAAACCATTTGGCCAGCGTACCTGCAAAAGATACTTCCAACATGCGTCTTCCGTTCCAAACAAATTATCAAACTCACTAAGTGTTCGGGGATAGTCTTCCATAATCCAATATACTACATATAGTGGCTACTGGAGTCAACTGAATACCCCCAATATTTTATTTGCAGCCTTAAGGATATTTATAAGTGTTTCACTTTTTACTTTTTTAATTATTAGAAACTGGGAAGGCTTAAGAAATATTTTCACTTCAATAAAAAGTTTTAATCCGGTTTTTTTAATTATTGCTGCCGCTTTATTTGCTCTGGGCATTGCAGTTCAGATGCTTCGATGGGATATACTGCTCAAAGCACAGGAAATTAATATTTCAAAAAGCTTTCTCCAC
>VGRY01000174.1 GCA_016875195.1 Deltaproteobacteria bacterium | reverse complement strand
AGCATAGTTTGCCGTTTAATGCTACATATTTTTGATAGTAAATTACATTAAAAAATCCCCTAAAAGCCTTATTTTAAAGGGGATTTGGGAAATTGTTGGGGATTGGCCCCTGAGCTATGCTGTCAAACTAACGCGTAATATTGCGTATTGTTCTCTGAAGAAAATTTATATATTTTTTTAATTAAAAATATAATTAAAATTTTATATATTTTATGCTATAATCCTAACTTTGACAGCCCAAGATGATAAAAAAAGGCCAAAACCCGCACAAATTAAGGGATTTTAGCCTTGTAAAATTTTCACAAATATGTGGTATATTGGCTCATTTTTTGCTTTCTGCCAAAATATTTTTAATCTCTTGCCTGCGAAGCCTCTTTTTTGTAAAATCAATTCCCAGGGCACTGCCTATGGCATCTGATATCTTGCTCCTGTAATCAAAAAGATAAATATTATCCTGCTCATTTGAACAGGAAATGCTATTAAGGCAGGATACTATCTTTTCTGCAGAATACTTCCTGCCTGTCTTTTTGCCTATAATCCTTATGATAACAAGAGCTATAAAGCAGGTAAGAAAATGTGCCCCTATCCTGTCTTTTCTTGATACATATACAGGCCGGGCCTCTAAGGTGCCCTTGGTAACCTTAAATGTCTCCTCTATTTCCCAAAGCCCCCGGTAGGTATCAATAATTTCAGAATCAGCCATATCAAGCTCGCTTGTAACTAGGCTGTAATAACCATCATACTTTTCATCCTCGCTAAGTTTATCATAATCAAAACAAGCCTTTCTGCCCATGACTATCTCGCCTGTATCTTTATCAAAGGCCATATCTTTTACGTACTTGGCTGCTCCGTAGCTTGTGGCCCTATCATATTTTGCTGGATCTTCTACAAGACCCACTGCCTTTTTTGCAAGCTCACTTCTTTGGGCCGCAGCCTTATCGGCATATTTTTTGGCCCAGAACACTACCTGCTTTTCATATACGACTTTTTTTACCTTGCCTCCGCTTTTTAGGCTGACATTTATGTCTCTTGCGATCCTTCTTGATTTTATCTTAAAAGAAGTGTTTTCTTTTGCCGGTTTTCCGTCAAGGCCCACATAAGAGGTATCATCAAGCACGTATTGCTTAAAGGCATCAGTTGCCCCCCTTACGGAAAAACTAAATACATATCCGTTCATATTCTTTCCTGCAGTAAGGTAATAGATATTGTCTCCTGTAATTATTCCCATATCAGCAACAACTACAATTCTTCCGGTACCGTATTTTCTTCTTACCTCGCCAATAACAAAGCGGAATGTCT
>VGRY01000173.1 GCA_016875195.1 Deltaproteobacteria bacterium | reverse complement strand
CGAATTGCCTCACATTAAATGTTACCCAATGAGTTAGAGAAAAGGTATCGTTGACTCATAATTCATGTTACTCGACAATTTCCCCTTTAAAGGGGGATTGCCATGAGTCCACGAGCCAGAATGGAATATCTCGAAACCATTTACTTAAGATACAAAAGAGCCTCAAGGAAGAAAAAGACTCTCATCCTGAACGAATTCTGCTTAAACTGTGGTTACCACCGAAAACATGCGATTCGACTCCTAAGTCATTTCAAGCGCTTTACCAAGCCTAAACCTAAAAAAAGAGGCAAACCATCAAAATATAATAAGCCTTCAGTCTTAAAACCCCTAAAGAGAATCTGGTTAGCAGCCAACCTGCCTTGCTCCAAACGCCTGAAGGTGATTCTGCCTCTATGGCTTCCCTCTTATGCCAAAGAATTTGGTAGCCTATCCTTAGAGGTGGTTAAAGCGCTCCTTCGGATCTCCCCAGCCACCCTGGATCGGCTTTTAGAACCGGCCCGGGTAAAATACAGAGGCCGGGGAAGATCCACCACCAAACCTGGCACCCTCCTGAGAAAACAGATCCCCATCAAGACCAACCAATGGGATGAGACCAAGCCAGGATTCCTGGAGGCCGATACCATCGCCCATTGTGGGGAAACGCTGCTCGGCCAGTTCGTCTATACTATCGACGCCGTGGATATTGCCACCGGCTGGACAGAGCAAAGAGCAGTCTGGGGCAAAGGGGAAACAGAAGTCCTTCGACAAATCCAGGAGATCGAAGACTCCCTGCCTTTCCCTCTGCTTGGCTTTGACTGCGATAACGGTGCGGAGTTCCTCAATTGGCATCTGATGAGACACTTTCACCAAAGAGACAAACCCGTGCACTTTACCCGAAGCAGACCCTATCATAAGGACGATAACGCCCATGTCGAACAGAAGAACTGGACCCATGTGAGACAGTGGTTTGGATACCATCGATTCGATAAACGCGTCCTGGTTGGGCTCATGAATCACCTCTACACCCAAGAGTGGCGCTTGTATCATAACTTCTTTTTGCCCTCCGTGAAGCTGATAGAGAAAAAATTAGTGGATGGAAAGACGATAAAGCGCTATGATCAACCTAAGACTCCTTATCAAAGGGTATTAGAATCCCCCGATGTCTCAGCTTCGGTGAAACGTTCTCTTAAAGAACAGTTTGAAACGCTTAACCCTTTTAGGCTAAGGAAAGTGATGGAAGAGAAGATGAATACCATTTTTAGAATCTTACGTTCTCAAAAACCTATGGTCACGATACCTCTCTCTTCTTTTCTCTCGGGTAACATTTATTAATGAGGCATCAGG
>VGRY01000172.1 GCA_016875195.1 Deltaproteobacteria bacterium | reverse complement strand
TCTTATCTCTTAACAGGAGGTTTCTTTTTGTGGTAGATTATAAATAAACTTTTTCTACCTTACTCTTTGAGGCTTAACCTCGCTCCCCCATAATATATAACGTTGTTTTCTATTTTACTAATTTTCGCAGGATTACATTTCTGATTCCCAGCCTGCCCTTAAGGGCAACTTTTGGCATATACCAGTATGCAAAAAATACGTAAGATAACGAAACAGAAAACAACTTCCCCTATATTCTTGGGTTTCCTTACTTTGTCATCTAAAATATCTTAGTATGAGTATATGTGGACAAGAAGAAAACTCTTAGAAAGAGGGGGGTTGGCATTTCTAATTGGTTCTTTTACCAACCTTCCTATCTTTTGGAATTTTGTCTCCTCCGCCTGGGCCAAAGCAAAACAGCTCCTTCCTAAAGGCTTCCCAAAGGATCGGATGATCAATATGAATCCGGCTGAGATTGATAACCGGGATCTCGAAATTGATTCCCTCCAACAATTCGGGACGATGGGGCCTACGGATGTGGATGTGGATATTAAAACCTACCGACTAAAAATTACGGGAAAAGTGAAACAGCCCCTCTCCCTGACCTATGATGAAATTCTCAAATATCCCTCCTTAACGGAGACGGTTCTTCTCATCTGCCCGGGCTTCTTTACCAACAACGGACGCTGGAGCGGTGTGAGTTTTAGGACATTGCTGAAGAATGCGAATGTCCATCAGGGGGCCAAATACCTGGATGTCAAAGGAGTCTATGGAAAGGTCGTAAGAATCTCTTTAAAAGACATCGATCAGAAGAGGGTCTTTCTTGCCTATCGCGTCAATGGGGAACCTCTTCCTCAAAAACATGGCTTCCCTCTAAGATTGGTCTACGAGGATGCCTACGGATATGACTGGGTGAAATATGTCGAGGAGATCGTCATCTCATAATGCTTACTGAGGAGTCCATAATTGAGAAGACATATTCTTCAGAAAATCTCCCCTAACCCCTCTTTGCCAAAGAGGGGAATTTCTCCCTTGTGCAAAGAGAGGGAAGAATGAATTTAATCTTTGCGTCTGCATATTTATGGACTGACCAGTAAACCCCGTTAGAAAGCTTTCAACTTTCTAACGGTAAAGCTCACACGGGGCATTAAACCCCGTGTTCGCTGAAAAGGAAACAACCACCATCCCCGCAGCAGAGCTGCGGGGCTTTCTAACGGGGTAAATCTATAGATTAGGGTCTATCGCGCCACACGGACAGCAATCGGATTTAAAACTCTGACCATATCCTTTGGGGACATCTCACATAAAAGGCCTCTTCTGCCTGCATTGATGAATATCCGTGGAAGGCTGAGGAT
>VGRY01000171.1 GCA_016875195.1 Deltaproteobacteria bacterium | reverse complement strand
GAGACAATCGCACGCCTATACTCCGAAGTCCGGCCTCAGGCAGACTACAGCAGATCACTCCATCTACTGAGGGAGTCAAAGAGGAGCCATCCACGGATTCTTACCAAATCGGGTTTCATGCTCGGGCTGGGTGAAACCCATGAAGAGGTTTTGGAGCTGATGCAAGACTTGAGGAATGTGGGGTGTGATTTTTTAACGATCGGTCAATACCTCCAACCCCGTTCCGATCGGCTGCCTGTCGAAAGGTATATCCCTCCTGAAGAATTCGAAGAATATCAGAGGATAGGAATGAAGATGGGCTTCAAAGCCGTTGCCTCCGGCCCCTTCGTCCGCAGTTCCTTTCACGCCTCACAACTATTTGAAAATATACCTATTTCTGCAACTACATAATCCGCTAGACTAAATCAAAAAAATCTCTTGAGATTAATTTTATATTGGTATATACTCCGAGTGATACTCTAACAGGAGGTTTATGTCTATGTCTAAAAATCTTTCATTAAAGCTTCAAGATGGAATCTTTAAAGAGACGGAACAGGTTTTGAAAAAAGTTAAGCGTCCTCGGAACGCCTATATCAATGAAGCCGTTCACTTTTATAACAGACTGATGGCTCGAAGGTTACTTAAAAACAAGTTAATGAGGGAGTCGAATATTGTGGCAGCGGATTCCATGTCTGTTTTAGAAGAATTTGAAAAATTCGAAGAAATTATCTCCGGAGAAAATCATGGAAATTAAAAAATGGAACGTTTACCTTGCCGATTTAAGTCCGAGGTTTGGCACAGAACCCGGAAGGGCGAGACCAGTAGTTGTCGTTCAGACTAACCTTCTCAACAACAGTCACCCCTCTACCATTATTTGTCCTTTGACAACGAATGTCCATCCCCAATCTAATATTCTTCGAGTTCACCTTCAGAAAGGTGAGGGAGGCTTGACGGAAAAATCGGACATTATGGTGGATCAGGTTCGGTCTATTGATAATCGTCGGTTTCTTAAGCAATTAGGGATGATAGGAAGGACAGGCCAAAAAAGGCTGGCTGAAAACATTCAGGTCATCCTTAACTGATTTGATTAACAAGAATTATGAGGAGTGAAAGAAACGTGGAGAAACATAAAAACAATTTGGTTCTGATATTTAGCGCCCTCATATTGTTAATATTGAGCCTAAACTCCTGTACTTTGAAAGAAACTCCACCCCCTCAGATTACACCACCTGCCATTCAACCTCCCCCAAAGCCGGCGAAGATTGCGCTGGTGCTTGGGGCTGGGGCATCCAAGGGGTTTGCTCATATTGGTGTGCTTAAGATTCTTGAAACGAACAAAATCCCGGTTCATATGATCGTGGGGACGAGTGTGGGCAGTGT
>VGRY01000170.1 GCA_016875195.1 Deltaproteobacteria bacterium | reverse complement strand
AACCGTATTCGCTTAGCCTATTGTTACGATCCTTATTTTGCCGTTAGTCTTTCAGGCATTCAATCTCTCCCTCACCAGATCGAAGCCGTTTATGGCAAATTGCTCCCGCAGGCCCGGCTGAGGTTTCTCCTGGCAGATGATCCTGGGGCGGGCAAAACAATAATGGCGGGTCTGCTGTTCAAAGAGCTCAAACTCCGAAATGCCCTTGAGCGTGTTCTCATTATTGTTCCTGCGGCATTGACCATTCAATGGCAAGACGAACTGTTACGGTTCTTTGATGAAATCTTCACCATCATTAATACTGAAAATGATAAACAGCAGTTAATCAACCTTTGGCAACGTGAGTCGCAGGTCATTACTTCCGTAGATTATGCAAAACGAGCAGAGGTTCGGGAGCGCGTCTGGGCATCTAACTGGGACCTCATTGTATTGGATGAGGCACATAAGTGCTCCGCTTATACAAAGCGGTCGAATCAGCGCTCTCCCGAAGCAAGAAAAACGATGCGATATCAACTCATCGAGCACTTCTCGGAAAGACCTGCCTTATCTCTCCTCTTCCTCACCGCAACTCCCCATCAGGGGGATGAAGATAGGTTTTCCCATTTTCTCCATTTACTCGATCCCGACCTTTTCTTAGAGCCCCATAAGTTATTAGAAAGGGAGAGAGAATTACGAAAAAGCATTTTAGGACTTGGAAAGGATTGCCCATGGATGGTTCGCAGACTGAAAGAGGATTTGCGTGATTTTGATGGAAAGCGCATTTTCCCCGATCGTCACAGCCAGACCGTGACCTTCACCCTGGGGTCGGATGAATATGGTCTCTATCATAAAGTGAATGAATATTTAAATCGGTTCCTCATCGGAGGGGCCGGAAGGGCAAGACAGAGCATTGCCCTTACCCGGACCGTTTTGCAAAGACGTCTGGCCAGTTCAACCTTTGCCATATACGAATCTCTCAAACGCCGATTAAAACGACAGGAGGATTTGCTGGAAGAATTGCAAAAACTCCCCCTGGAAAAACAACGCAAGCGTCTCGCTGAACTCAGGGGCGCCATTATTGATGAAGAACGTGAAGAAGATGACCTGGATGAAAAAGAGCGCGACGAATTAGTGGATGAAATAACAACTGCAGAACAATTAGGGGAACTGCAGGAGGAAATTGCCTATTTAAAGGACCTTATCGAATTTGCCGGGGGGGTCTATGAGAATGCCCCTGACAGTAAACTAAATACTCTCAAACAGGTCCTTGAGAAGGCGGAATTTTCAGAGCTGAAAGATGGGCGAGGGAAGCTTCTAATCTTCACAGAGCACAGGGACACAATGAACTACCTGAGTGATCACTTGAGACGCTTGGGGTTTTCTACTTGTGTCATCCATGGCGGAATGAATCCTCATGAGCGTAAAAA
>VGRY01000169.1 GCA_016875195.1 Deltaproteobacteria bacterium | reverse complement strand
GCCGCCTGATAGGCTTCCGTTGATACATATTTTTTATTTGTTTTTAACTCGAGCAAGACAATCGAACCGTATCCTGGGTTTTTTTCGATATAATTGAGCCACCACCAGATAAATTTGCGGAGTTTATTAAAGGCCCCTTTTATTCCCATCATATGATCATGAATTTCCGGGATGAGTTCTTTGGTAATTTCCACAGGGATTGCTAACAGTAGATCTTCTTTGCTCTCGAAGTATTCATAAATCGTGGCATCCCCTATCCCTGCATCTCTGGCGATCTCGGCAATCGTAGCATTCTGAAAACCTTTATCTCCAAAGACCTTGATGGCGGAAACCAATATCTGCCTTTTTCTTTCCGATTCTCGGCCGATGTTATCTTGAGTTTGAATTGAATTCGATTTTTTTTTCATTATGATAAGACAGGTTTTTAGAAGGTTTTGTTATCGAACGTTATTCGAAGAACATCCTACACCATTCTATTTTTTTGTCAACTATTTTTTTAATTATTTATATAACCTATTGATATAAAAGATTTTTATTTAACGATTGATTTCCGAATGAAATTCGGGTTAATGACAAGATTTGTCAATTCCAATGCATTTGACATCGATTGCACCTTTTTGTTATGGAATCCTTCATGAGAGAGATAGATAAAAGAAAGATCCTGAGTGAGGTTGCGGTTGGTAACATCGCTCCGGATACCGTTATTACCGATGGTACCCTCTTCAATGTTTTTTCCGGAGAGTTTATTGAAAACCAGTCCGTTTGGATCAAAGATGGGAGGATTGCCTACGTCGGACTGGATTATGACTTCGAGAGAGACCGTGCAACACAAGTGATCGATGCAGACGGTAGGGTTCTCCTTCCGGGGTTAGTCGAAGGGCATACTCACCTCAACAAGTCAGGACTCGAAGAATATGTCAAACATGTCATTCCCTCTGGAGTCACTACGGTTGTCATGGAGACAATCGATTTGGGGTTGATTGGTGGGAAGGAAGGGCTCGAATGTTTTGTAAAGGAAATGGAAGATCAGCCAATTCGTTTTTATCATACCATCGCTCCACTCTGTGGCCTCGTCCCTTCCGTGGAAATTAAAGCGCCATCTCTTGAAGAATTCCTTGCCCTTCTAAAAAACCCGAATTGTCTGGGAGTGGGGGAGGTTTTTTGGGGTAATCTATTCTTGGAGGGGAAGCAGGGAGAGCGTGTGAGAGAACTGGTATCTATTGCCCTCGAAATGGGTAAGTTGGTTGAGGGACACACTGCCGGTGCCTCAAGGAAAAAACTTCAGGCTTACACTTCCTTAGGCATCTCTTCTGACCATGAACCCATTACCGAAGAGGAGGTATTGGAAAGATTAAGGCTCGGTTATTGGGTGATGATCCGAGAAGGTTCTGTGAGAAAGGAGCTGGAAG
>VGRY01000168.1 GCA_016875195.1 Deltaproteobacteria bacterium | reverse complement strand
GGGATTTCCAAGCGCTCCTCTTCCGATCATCACCCCATCGCATCCGCTTTCATCAAACATCTTCCGTATCAAAGATGGTGTGGTTACATCTCCATTTCCGATGACAGGGATCCGGACGCTTTTCTTCACCTCTGATATCACGTTCCAGTCTGCCCGGCCCTTGAATGCCTGCTCTTTGGTCCGGGGATGGACCGTAACACAATCTACCCCACAGCCCTCGGCAATTTTTGCAATGTCAACAGCATTGATCTGTTTTTTATCCCATCCAGAGCGGATCTTAACAGTCAGAGGACAAGGGACTTTCTTTCTCATCGCAATCAGTATTTCCTCGACCTTTTTTGGAAAGCGCATCAGATCCACCCCTGCTCCAGTCTTGATTACCTGTTTGGCCGGACATCCCATATTGAGATCAATGGCATCGGCTCCCATGGCTTCTGCTTTTGCCCCGGCTTCAGCTAAGATCTCTGGTTTTGAGCCAAAAAGTTGGACAGAAACCGGATGCTCACCCTTAACCATTCTCAAGAAACCTTCCCCTTTTCGCAAAAATCCCTCAGCGCTCACCATCTCTGTAAAGGTAAGACCGCAGCCATGCTCCCGGGCCAATTGCCGAAAAGGAAAATCCGTAATTCCTGCCATCGGCGCCAGAAAAAGATTGTTTTTGAGTTGAAGGTTCCCCAGTTTCATATTCTGCTGGAATAGTTGAATTAAAGCGGGTATCAGGTGACCAGGTTATCGGGGTGCAGGGAATCAGGAAATCAGGGGATCAGATAAGAACTTTTTCTATAACCTGATATTCTGATAGCCTGATGTCCACTTCCTGATGTCCTGATAATCTGATAGCCGTTTCAAAAGACGAAACTGCTACCATTCCTTAATATTTACTTGTTTAACCTCTTCTTCCCCCCATCTCCGTTTCTCCCTATCTCCCCATCTTCTTTTCATCCCACTGCTTCTTAATCAAACCGATCGCTTCATCGATACGGAGTGGCTCTCCAAAATCGAGGCCCTCTTTTTTCAACCCTTTGAAGAGCCTGGTCAGGGTAGGTTCTTCCAAGTTGAATTGATCGAGATCCTTGAATCTTCCAAAAATCTCTTCAGGCGTCCCCCGTTCTCCGAGATCTCCGTGACCATGCATTAAGTAGAGAACATCAGCCACTTCAGGAACAAGATCAACTTCATGAAGCGTCATAATGAAGGTAATCCCCTTCTCCCTGTTCAACTCATTCAGAATCCCAATTAACTCTCTTCTGGAGACAGGATCCAATCCGGTGAAGGGTTCATCCAGAATTAAGAGATCCGGCTCCATGACCAATGCACCTGCCAAGGCAACCTTCTTTTTCTCTCCGCCCGATAAGTAATTGACAATCTTTCCCTGGATCGCCTCCAGATTCAACCTCTTGATTACATTTCCC
>VGRY01000167.1 GCA_016875195.1 Deltaproteobacteria bacterium | reverse complement strand
ATCACTGTACTATTGGTAGCCTTAGCTGCAAAACGCTCCGGACATGAAGATAAAATTCGTTTCGTTAAATCATTCATCCCTACCCTCTCCCGAGAGGCTTCAAAAACAATTTCGTGAAGCCCTATTTTCCAAAGGGAGGAGAAACATTTCCCCCTTTTGACAAAGGGGGATTAAGGGGGATTAGATAAGTTTTTTCAAAGCACTAAAATGTTACCATTTTTTAAATGTGGTTTGAAAGCGTCGTTGAATTTAAAGAGGTATTTTCGATATAATATCAAAAGTTCAACTATTAATCCGATTCGAGTTTACACTATTTATGGACCTCTACGACAAAACACGTTACCTGTTGATGGGGGATCGCGGGCTTCTCCTTGAATTTGGGGATGAGATCAGCCATGAGGTCAATGGGAAGGTTAGAAGAATGGCCCTTGCCATTCAGGCGGAGGCCATTGAGGGAATCATCGAAACCGTTCCCACTTACCGTTCTCTCCTTGTTATCTACAATCCCTTAATCTTGCTTCTCGATCAACTCAAGAAGAAAGTTCAAAAGATAGAGGCAGATCTGCAAGAGACTCCACTTCCTGAGCCAAAATTAACTCGCATCCCTGCGGTCTATGGAGGCATCTATGGGCCGGATCTGGAATTTGTGGGAGAATATCATAAAATCTCTTCCGAAGAAGTGATCCGTCTTCACTGCAGCCAACCCTATTTCATCTATATGATCGGCTTTATGCCTGGCTATCCATACATGGGAGAGCTTCCGGATGGCCTCGTCGTGCCCCGCCTTAAAACGCCGAGGCTTTCTGTTCCCAAAGGATCTGTAGCCATTGCCCAGAAGCAGACAGGCATCTATCCGATGGAGAGCCCTGGAGGCTGGCAGATCATCGGCCGGACACCAATAGAATTATTCGACCCCGAAAGAGAACCTCCATCTCTCCTTCAGATGGGGGATATGGTGCAGTTCTATCCAATTACTGAGAAAGAGTTTAAGGAATGGGAAAACTAAGGGACAATCATAAACCTTATATCCCCTCCCCTGGCGGGTCGAAGATCCCGTGTGCGGGGAGGGGACGAAGGGGAGGGGGTAATACCTCATTCTTGCACCCTCACCCCCGCCCTCTCCCATCAGAGACTGTGTCACAATGGGGAGGTCGAGGGGGTGATTATAGGTTAAACTTGATCTAATCTTGCTATAAGACGTTCTTTGAAAAATGAATAGAGATAGACGGTCGTAATAGCTCCACTGGGAAAGCCCTTTCTCCTCTTTCGAGCCCAGCACGGCTTCAGTTTCGGAATATTATCCCAATGCTGGGGCTCTAAGAGCCATGAGTTTTTCGATTAACCCCGATACGCCAAGAATCGTGATCATCCGGGCCAGGTTGAAGCACGTGGCAAACAAGGAGGTCTCCGCATTGACCCCAGTGCGCCCCCGTAAT
>VGRY01000166.1 GCA_016875195.1 Deltaproteobacteria bacterium | reverse complement strand
GGATGAGCGCCAGGTTTGAGTTGGCTTTCATCGAATAACAGACAAGGTGGGGAATCCCTTCGAAGGCTTCATTGAAAACCTTAAAATGTCTCACCAGCGTTCTGTAACTGTAAAGATAGAAGGGCGTTCCAACCTGTTGGGCAATCCGGCTGACCGGAACCCTTTCGCAATAAAGTTCACCTTTTTTATATTCAAAGTAGTGCATCGAACCTCCAAATGCGGATTTCGGAATTCGAATTGCGGAGTTAAAAATTAAAAGGTTTTTTAATATTCCGCATTCCGCAATTTGCAATCCTCATTAGTTATAAAATAAGTCTTTGATTAAGGTAAGGGTAAGGATGCCGGTTTCGTCTGTAGGTTATGGTAAAGGTTCTAAATCATTGGACATAACCCTTACCCGTAGACAAAACTGGCCTCATAGCCTTAACCCTAACCCTGACCGAAGGGCCATTTTCATGGTTCATGGGTGCCCTCCGTACATGGGGCATTAGTATAGATAGGTCACTCTCACCTCTTCGGAAAAAGGGCTCTCGTTCTTCCGGGGAGAGTTATCCACGGCTGTGATGGCATATTCATAATCCTGCCCGATCTGGACGTTTGTATCAAGATAGGTCTCTTTTGTCAGGGGAGCAGGAGTCAGTCTTTTAAACTCTGTCTCTCCCATTTTCCTCCGATAAACATAATAACCCAAAAGATCGAGTTCCCTATTCTTTCTCCAGTTGAGTTCCACCCCATTCTTAAGAGGAATAGCCACCAGGCCGAGAGGAGATGCTGGAGGAATCATGTCAGTGGGTGTCACGGGAAGGCTCAATGAACCCTTGCCTTCGACATCGGTCTTCACAATCCGTTTCACCGCTCTGACGGAATAGATGTATCTCTTCTCATTCTCTACACTCAGATCAGAATATTGGGTCACTCTGAGGACATCCCTGTTGAGCGGTTGGAAAGGAAATTCTTCTCCCTCTCCTTTCCTGTAGATATTATAGCCTGTCGCACCCAGCACAGGTTCCCAATCGATATCCACTCTCTTATCTCCCCGCTCTGCTCGAACCGTTCTTGTCGTGTGGGGGGGATAATCCCAGTAGACCGTGACAGGATTTGAAGGAGAACCGGGGTGCCTTCTCCGGTTTAATGTCACCACCTGATAAACATAGACTTTTCTTGCCTCCAGATCCTCAAAGAGCAGGGACATCCTTTTCCCTTTATCCTCTCCTTTTCTGTCCAGCTTCGCCTCGAAGACCACCTTTGTCTTCTCTCCGCAACCCCTGCACTGATCTCCGACCAAATCTCCATCGGAGCGGAGAATCTTAAACTCCGACAAATCCGTCAGGACAGATTTATCCGTATTCTCTTTTGGAAAGGTCCATTCGAGAAGAAGTCGCTCCTCCCTCGGCTTTGCTTCAAGGTCAACGATCCTCTTAGGAACAACCGTTGACCAGGGCACCGGAGGCGCCTT
>VGRY01000165.1 GCA_016875195.1 Deltaproteobacteria bacterium | reverse complement strand
TATCATCCGGAGAGCTGGTGCAGAGCTTGTCAAGTTCTTAGTTGAAATTTTATGTGGCCCCCCGGCGCGTACATCTTCCAATATCGCTATGCCGCTTTCTGCATGACACTTTTTTCTTCTTGTGTCTCTTCAATCGTTGCCATCACTTCTGCGATGCCTAAATATCCTTTGACTCTTCGAAACCCTTTCTCACAATGAAGGAGAACCGTTCCAAGCCACCGTTGGGACATAGCGCTGTCCCGATACCGTTTGATGTTGCCTTCGCAGTCCCGGACCGTAGAGAACATGCTCTCGATCGGATTTGTGCAAGTCAGAGTCTTTCTTAACAGGCCAGGGATCTTGAGCCGATGAAGCGTCAGGATGTCCTCAAACGCTTCCAGCAGAGAATCCGCAGCCGATTCATTGATTCGTCTAAGCCATTTCTCAAACTCCTGAAGCGTGCGCTTGGCATCTTCATAGTTGTTCTGTTCCAAAGCAGTCCGAAACTGCCGGTGCGCTTCCTTCCGATATTTCTTTGCCAGATGCCTCTGAATGTTGCGATCCTTGTGGATCGTACACCTCTGGTGAACCAGCTTCTTCCCATATCGGTCTCTGAGGGCCTTGAGAATCCCTTTGCCTCCATCGGTGACCCAAAGGATCTTCTTGGATAACACCAAACCTCTCCGTTCCAAATCCCGCAAGAGCGCTTCACAGATCTCATGGTTCTCTGTCGCTCCCTCCCAAAAACCCAATACCCGCTTATGCCCCTCTGCATCGATCCCGAGGGCTACCAGAAAGGCTTCTCCTCCCCGATGAATGGTATCGATAAAGACCGCAAATGGAGCAATCTCCGAAAGGTCGCGCTCCTTGAACTCCTTGAGCTTCTGGGTCGTCATCTCTACCAGATGTCGAGAGACCGTACTGGGAGAAACCCCAAAGGCTTGACTCGCTTCCACCAGCGTCTCAGAATACCTCCGAGCCGAAAGACCCCGTAGCGTCTTGTTCAGAACTTCTTCCGAGAAAACGCCCGGTTGCTTTAATGCCTCGTAACTCTCTAATGCAATTTCTCCTCCTGG
This sequence comes from Deltaproteobacteria bacterium, assembly GCA_016875195.1. GTDB lineage: Bacteria > Desulfobacterota > BSN033 > BSN033 > UBA1163 > RBG-16-49-23. The sequence goes on along the minus strand of VGRY01000165.1, from coordinate 470 downwards.
CCCCCGAAGTCGAGGATGTCTAACCGAGATCTTCCGATCTCCCATGTAGACGGATCCTTTTTGGTAGGCCCACTTGTAGAGCTCTTCTTGGGAAGGACGGTATGCCGGTCCGGACCGCTCTTCCCGTTCCATATCCATGATCGCCTCGACCAGCAGGGTCCCTATTTCTTGGACGAATCCATCCAACCCCTGTTTGCCGACCTTCATGATTTGGTACATCCGATTGACCAGGTCCTCTTTCCCTAATGCCTGTTCAAATCCTCCTCTTGCTTTTCTCCTTTGAATCGTGTTTAATTTCATCGTGGCTCCTTTCTTTAAAAGAATTTTGGGTTCCGTGGATTATTCCACGGAGGGAGCCACACTTCAAGTTTCAACTAAAAACAGTATAACCTCAGAAACCATGATAGGAGTATACGAAAGCATAATAAATAATATTGAGGGTGTTCCAATTATAAACAATTTGTTTGAAC
>VGRY01000164.1 GCA_016875195.1 Deltaproteobacteria bacterium | reverse complement strand
TGATTGATCCTCGGTCTTTGAGGGTTCAACTTCAGGAGGGTTACAAGAGGTTGGAAGCTCGATTGGAGGAGAAGGGTGAGAGCACGGATTGCTCCGGGAGGAAATACCTCAAGCAGAACAGTCGATATATTTCAACGACGGATCCGGATGCATCGATTGTGAATCGAGGGAAGCCCAAGCTTTCCTAGCAGGTCCATCGGGCGGTGGATGAGCGGGGGGAGGTGATCACGGCGACGGAGACGACCCCTGGAGACGTCAATGTAGCGCATGAGATGATTTCTTTGCTGGAGAGCCATCACTTAAACACGGGGCTCAAGGCCGATACGGTTGTGGCGGACAGTAAATACGGGACCATCGATAACTTTTTGGATTGTCACGATAGGGGAATAGAAGCGCACATGCCGGATTTGAAGGAATCGGCGGCCAAAAGAATTGCGGGGCTCAGCATCTTTCCTGAAGAGCGGTTTGAGTATGATCGGGAGACCGACACCTATTGTTGTCCGGCGGGGCAGAGGTTGAAGCCAAAATCATTACACCTTTATCGGCAGAGTCGAGACTATGAGGCTCCCAAGAAGATTTGTGCGGCCTGTCAGTTAAGGGAGCAATGTACGAAGAACAAAACAGGTCGGACACTGAAGCGGCATCTTAGGCAGGACGATATAGATAAGATGCAAGAAGCGAGTCGGTCGGCCAAAGCGAAGCGGGATATTCAGACCCGGAAGCATTTGATGGAGCGTTCCTTTGCCCAGAGCGACACGGTATGGATTTGACCGGGCACGCTGGAGAGGGCTTTGGCGGGGGCAGATCCAACAAGACCTGATCTCTGCATTCCAAAATATTCAAGTCTTGCTCAGATATGGCTCTTATCTGAAGAGAACTCCATTGGTGATGATGGAACAGATCAAAGGAGTTAGGAGAAGAGATATCAGCCCTTTTGCAGACGTTATGGAGTGGGTTAATTCAAATGATGACCTAAAGGTGCTTTTGAATCTTAAATCCCCTCGAATATTATTTATTGAAGCTTAAATGTCCAGATATTTCTAATTATTGAGCTTCGCAAAAGTAATGGAAAGTCTCATCCCCCCTTCTGATCATGGCGAGCTCGGCGAACCATGACCAGCGCACCCTTCGACAGGCTCAGGATGAACGGTGGATTGCAATCTCCTGTTCGGTTACTTATGTAAAAGGATGCCTTAAAAAAATTTTCCCTCCTCTTCGAGGCTGTGTCGCAATTATTATTTTGTCACCCTGAATTTATTTCAGGGTCTCGTAATTAGTTGAATCCATTAGATCCTGAACCAAGTTCAGGATGACATTTTTATGAATTCCCCCGGTGCGACACAACCTCTTCAAGGGGGGGGTTAGGGTGGGGATGGGACAATGAGGTTCATAAGGAAATCGAAACCCATCCCCCTCCCAGCCTCCGAAGCTGTGAAAAAATTCAGCTGTAGTTGGGGTTTGGGGTTTCTGAATTTAATTTTTAGACGAACGGTTAGGTATCAATCATGGTGAACTTACACCCAGTGACAAATCTCATTGCGACCCCTTACCC
>VGRY01000163.1 GCA_016875195.1 Deltaproteobacteria bacterium | reverse complement strand
ATTGATCTCTCTTGGGCCAAAAACCTTACCCCGATACTTGATCGTTTCGTTCATGATTCATGTTTAACACACGGAGAATCAGAACGCAAGCCCTTCTTAATTGCACCCCGTAACTGAGGGGTTACAAAAAACGCTCATTTTCCATATCTTACACAACCCATTCTTTCCCTCTTTCCTCAATGAAACAGACAAAAGTCTTTACCACTGGATTAGCTCTCTCCTCTTTTAAGAAAAGGAGCTCCACAGGGAGATAAAGCTTCTCCTTCAAGGGAACCATCTTGATCATCCCCCTTTTCGCATCTTCTTCTGCAATCCTCTTCACTAAAATAGAGATCCCCTTCCCTTCTGAAACCCATTGCTTTATAAATTCCGAACTGCCTGTTTCAATGAGAAGGGAGGGATGAATTCCCATCTCATGGAATGCTTGGAGGATAACTTTCCTTGTGGTCGATCCCTTTGCCCGAATAATGAAAGGAAAGCCCTTAATCGTTTTAAGAGAGACTTCTTTTCTTTCTGCGAGTGGATGGGAAGGAGAAACAATCAGAACGAGCTCCTCCTGGAGAAAAGGAATGGATTGAAACCTGGAAGGCGTCTTTGTCGTCCCGATGAGGGCAAGATCATTCTGATGAGCCATGAGGCTCTTTTCAACCTCTTCAGAGTTTCCAACATCGAGCGCGATTTTGACAGCAGGATAAGCATTCTGGAACCCTGAAAGAAGCCCGGGCATCAAACATTTTGAATAAGATTCAGTCGTCCCGATCCTTAAAAAACCGCCGCACCCTTCTTGAAGTTTTCCCAAATGGCGCTCCAGTTCTCCAAGGTGGCGAGAAATTTTATTGGTATATTTGAAAAGAATATTGCCCGCTTCGGTCATCTTAAATCCACTTCTGCCCCTCTGAATGAGCCTCCAGCCGACTTTATTTTCCAACCCGCTGATATGTTTGGTCACAGCGGGTTGGGAGATAAACAGGGTCTCCGCAGCTCTCGAAAAACTCTTCTGCCTTGCCACCTCATAGAAGACGAGCAGGGAATTGACGGAATCGTAAAGGGAGCTTCGCTTTTTCATCGCTTTATAACTTAAAGTTATTTAAACATAAAAACAAATGAATTGACAAGAGGGGAGATTAAAAAGATAATTGCTGAGATATTAATCCATTAAAAGGAGGACGTTATGGACCTCAGGGATTTCATAAATAAATGCGAGAAAGAGAAGGAACTAAAGAGGATTAAGGCCGAGATAGACTGGGACCTCGAGATTTCCCACATCGCCAAGTTTGTAGAAGAAAAAAGTGGCCCTGCCCTGCTCTTTGAAAACGTCAAGGGATACAAGAGTCCGGTCTTAACCGGCGCCTTTGGCACAACCAAAAGACTCGCTATTATCCTCGGAAAGAATCCAGATCTCTCAATGGTTCAACTCACAAAAGAGTGGGTCAATGTTGTGGCTAAGGAGATTATTCGGGCAAAGGAACAAAAAGACGGTCCCATTTTCGAGAATGTTTTAGAGGGAAGTAAGGTGGATACATTTTCCTTTCCCTCGCCTAGGTTCTATGAACTGGATGGAGG
>VGRY01000162.1 GCA_016875195.1 Deltaproteobacteria bacterium | reverse complement strand
TAGAAGGCTCTGCATTATCCTGCTCAGAGGGCTCTGTTCAACCTCGATCAGAAGATGAAGGTGGTTTTTGAGCAATGCGTAGGCATAAAGTCGGAAGGGAAATCTCTTCTTGCAATCCGTAAGATAGACCAGGAAGCGCTGAAGGTCTTTTTCATCCAGGAAGATGCCCTGCCTGCGATTGCCTCTTGAGATGACGTGATACAGAGCCCCTGGAAAATGAATCCGAGGTTTTCGGGCCATGGCCTTCCTATATCAAAACACCACACTTCTGTCAATACCGAGTTTCCGTGGCCTGACCCTAAAATGTTTTTTTCAATCAAACGGGGAGAAATAAAATATTAAAGGATTCAGATTGTATGTTTTAGGATATTTAATAAAATCAATAAATTAAATTTGATCAAAAAACTTATCATTGCCTTCAACTTGATAAAGACCGAAAAAACACATTAAACCAAATCATGGGAAATCATCTGAAAGCAGACACAAGAATAAAGATGGAAGGGCTAAGATATTAGATTGACAGGATAATTATCTCTCTATCTGTTTTCAAATAGTCTGTCTCAAATCAAACAGTCTTTGACTCATATTATTTTTAATTGATATCAAAGTCATTATTCAATGATGAAAGATGGGATGGATTTATTACTTGGGGTTTGAAGCAGGAATTTAGCTTATCTCATTTCAGGCCGGCTTTGTGAAAGGCATCTATGGTGAAGTCGATTTGAGACTTGTCTTTAAAGAGTGCGTAAAGATCTTTTCGATACTGTTCTACCGAAAATCTAGGAGTGATTCTGAGAACCTCAACCGCTGCCGCACACGCCTCTGCTTCACGTCCAGTTAAACTGCATGTAGCGGTCAAGGCAAGATGGGTAAGTAGATAATTAGGGTTCCGATCCACCCCTTTTTTCGCTTGTTTAAATGCATCTTCATAGCGGCCCGCAAGGCGGTAAGCCCAACTCAAATGGAGAGGTGACTGGTGAAATGAGGGATTGAGTCGCTCCGCTTTCTCAAGGTCATCCCTCTGGGTGTGGGCGACAACCGAGAGGGAGCCAAAACTGACAGCGGTGGTTCCCTGGAAATTGAGATGAGAATGTAGGAATCCAATGGGAGCCATCTTGGTCGAAGACAAATTGCTCCGTGGGATTTGTTCTGACCTACCTCTTCCTATTATTAGACTCTCTTTTACTTCTTTCTCCGATAAGACCTCCCTTCAAAGGTAATAAACCTTCCATTCATGCTGAGGCGGTCGAGGATGGCGGTGGCGGTTACGGCGTCAAAGATCTTTCCCCAATCAGAAGGGACAAGATTGGTGGTCACCAGGGTGGTGGCCACCTCGGTTCGTTTGGAGATGATCTGAAAGAGGGCATCGGCCTGTTCTTTGGAAGGCAAGACATAACCCAGTTCATCGAGGCAAAGGACAGGGACTTTGGCATAAAAATCGATCAGGTTGTAGAGATTTTTGGCTTTGGAGAGTTTGGCGGTCAGATCAAAGAGGGAGACAAAGACGGTCTGATAGCCTTTGAGAATCGCATCATGGCAAATCGCCGTAGCGATGTGAGATTTACCGACCCCTGCGGGACCGA
>VGRY01000161.1 GCA_016875195.1 Deltaproteobacteria bacterium | reverse complement strand
GTTTTGCAGATATTTTGTCAATAGTTTATTGCTAAATCATTTGTATCTTGATAGTTACCTGGCATCCTCTTGGGCTCACCCCAAGAGGACCCCAGGAGGATGCCAGGATGCGATTATGGAAGAATGTACCGTCCTGAAAAAGGTTGACCAAAAGTGTAAAAGAAAGGAGTAAGGACGATGAAGAAATCAGAAACGCAAGTACGATATTCTGAGGAGTTTAAGCGCAAGGTCGTAGAAGAGATTGAAGCAGGTATTATGACGGTCAATCAAGCAACACGTTACTATGGGATAGGAGGGACGATGACCGTTTATGACTGGATGATGCGTTATGGAATCAATGGTTTTAAAGGTAAGAAGGTAGTTATTATGAGCGTGAAGGAAGAGACTGAAGTAATCACACTAAGGCGTGAGTTGGCCTTATTGAAGAAGCAGTTGGAAGAGGCGGAAATGCGTGCCATAGCTTGGAAGAGTATGGTTGATGCAATAGAGGAGGATATGGGCATCAAGGTAAAAAAAAAGCCTTGGAGCCAAGCCTTGCAAGAAGCAAGGCAATTGTTATATCCCAACGAAAAAGATTCAGTATCCAGCGATTCTGCAAGTTCTATGGACTCAGTAAACAGGCTAGATATAAGCGGAAAACATCATATCAAAAGAAAATGAATATTGTAATAATGGTATTGTTCAGAGTCCGTCAGTTGCGCCAGCGTTATCGGTATGAGGGTGCCAGGAAGCTGCAGCTTATGTTAAGTAATCCTGACTATGGGCTACCGGTCAGAATAGGCAGGGATCGTTTATTTGACTTGTTAAAACAATACGATCTGCAATCTGAATTACGGATACGATTTAAACGCACTTCTTTCCATAATCATCACGATTTCCTATACCCCAATCTGCTGAAGGATGCTCAGATAACCGAACTCCATCAAGCTTGGGTATGTGATATTACTTATCTGCGGCTGGCAGGAGGAAAATTCTGTTATTTATTTCTGGTAACGGAATTGATTAGTCGCAAGATCATCGGCTATGACTTGAGAACTTCTCTTTCCGCAGAAGGAGCTATTCAGGCATTACATATGGCTCTTAACTTCGCTAAACCGAAAGCAGGATTTATCCACCACTCGGATCACGGAGTTCAGTACTGTTGCAAAGAATACCGTAATCTGCTCACAAAGCATGGAGCAAGAATCAGCATGACCGGTGAAAACTACTGCTACGATAATGCCGTAGCAGAAAGGCTTAATGGGACGCTGAAGCGTGAATATGGTCTTGGTGCTGTGATATCCAACTTCGCTGCAGCTAAGACATTGACATACAACGGTATCAAGATATATAATTCTGAAAGATTGCATCAAAGTTTGAAGTATAAAACACCAGATTATGTTTATTCTCAACTAAATGCTTCTGATTATGTCGAAGCATCAATAGTTCTCTAAAAAACAGTCAACCTATTTCAGGACTTGACAAGGAGGGACGATGACCGTTTATGACTGGATGATGCGTTATGGAATCAATGGTTTTAAAGGTAAGAAGGTAGTTATTATGAGCGTGAAGGAAGAGACTGAAGTAATCACACTAAGGCGTGAGTTGGCC
>VGRY01000160.1 GCA_016875195.1 Deltaproteobacteria bacterium | reverse complement strand
CCCCGACAAGCCCTCGTCTCATACGAGACACAAAACATCAAGTTTGCGGATGCTGTTATGGGCTACTGGGGTCTGAATGAGGGCCTTTCCATGGTTTACACGTACGATGAGAAGGACTTAAAGAAGATCCCCGGTCTGCAAGTCCGGAAACCATAACCTATGATGTTCGCCCATTTCTTTCATCTTCCCTCTTCCAGGTCCCGGTGGAGCAATCTTCCTTTTTCTCTCTGTCTTTATATCACCCTTGGTCTTTTCTTCCTAATGGGCAGAGCGAATAGTCTTCCCAGCGAACAAAGCGAGTGGTCTCCCATGTGTTGCAGCGCGACACGATCTTCCCTCTGCCTGTAATGTGCCCCGAAACCTGCAACTTGAGACTTGAAACTCGCAACTTTTTTTTGACCCATTACCCATGACCTGTGTATTTCCCGCTCCCCAATCCGCATTCCGCATTCCGCATTCCGAATGTGCCCATAACCTGAATCTTATGAAACCAAACAAACCATATAAACCAGAGAAACCAGATAAACCATATAAACCTATATTCTCATGGACAGGGGCCTTTTAATGGGTCACCCCTTTAGCCCCCTTTGCAGTTGACTTATGAAAGAAATAAGGTAATAATATTCACAGGGTTCAAATGCCGTAAACTATTCCAGGAAAGGCCGAGGGGTATGCATCAAATCCCTGAAGATCTTTCAGAGAAGATAATCACCTTCGCCAGGAGAAATGATAAAATTGTGGCGGTTTATATATTTGGCTCTGTGGCCACAGCCAAAAACAGGGCAGGAAGCGACCTCGATGTGGCCATTATGGTGCAGGGTCCGCTCAAAGGCATAGAACGAGTTTCTTTGGAGACTTATCTGTCGAATTTACTAAAAACGGATGTGCATCTCATCGTATTCCGGGAGGCATCTCCTCTTCTTCAGCACCAGATTCTCAAATATGGTCATTTGGTTTATGAGAACGATGGGCAAGAGCGCGTGAGACAGGAGATGAGCGCCCGCAGGGAATATCTTGATACCACGGCCCTGTTTAAAGTCATCCCGGGGTAGGTTGAACGATGGTTGATAAAGAGTTGCTTTCCAGAAAATTATCTCGCCTGCGGTCCTATCTTCAAGAGTTGAAAAATGCCGAAGATATCGACTGGGAAAAATACCGATCCGAAATAAGAGCCAGAGCTTTTGTGGAGAGGTATCTCCACCTTGCGATTGAGGAAATAGTGGATATTGCCAATCATCTGGTTTCTTTTTACAGGTGGCGTGAGCCCACCGGATATCGCGACCTGTTTTTGATTTTAAGGGAGCACGGGATCATAAGCGAAGAAAACCTGGCTACATTCCAAAATATGGCCTCTTTTCGCAATATGCTTGTCCACCGTTATGAGTCCATTGACAATGAATTGGTCTTTGGCTTCTTCAAAACGCGTCTAGACGACTTTGAGCTATTTATCACTTTGGTGATTAAATGGGTTGAAATGCGGAAGGGATAACCCATCCAGTCATAATCGTTCCCTACTGCCTATTCCGGTGATTCCGGCCACTCATTCCGGACCATTCCGGCCACCTATTCCGATTTATTCCGGCCGGCTGTTCCGGAGGATTCCGGCCACCTCGTCGGAGCGGAGCGACGCTGGAGTTGAGAT
>VGRY01000159.1 GCA_016875195.1 Deltaproteobacteria bacterium | reverse complement strand
TGTAAGCGTGGATTTGATCCGCTCGCTTTTGAAAAACCTGCGGTCCTCCGGCAAAATAAAGTGTCTCGGCAGGGGACAAAATGCTGAGTGGAAAAAAACGGGAAAATGGAAATAGGTAATATCTAATCAATTGGGTAGGGAATTAGGTAATGAAAGCGGTTGGCAGAAAATATGAGACTGTTTGTAAGAATGAGTAAGCGATATTTGAAAAATAGGTTGAAGCGGTTCTTATCTCTAACGGGGTAAAGTGGAAGAGCCCCATGTTCCATATAAAGTTCGAAAGGGATCTAAGAAACTAAAAAAACATTGAGTTGGCAAGCCCGAATCACGCCTGCCCCGATAACTCGGAAGACACGGCCACGGTTAGGTTTTTTTTACGCTATGCTCTTTGCGCTAAGCGCTCTGCGGGAAGTTGAGAACCATGCCAGCGGTTGCACCGATCGAAGATTTGAGGGCGGCCCAGAGAGTGCTTTGGTTTCTGTTTTGAGTATTTACCACTAACGCCTTGCGCTTTACGCCTGACGGCCTTTAAAAGATGGCGGCGCGAGTTATAACAATTTGTGATTCTATTCCGTAATCCGAAATCATCAATCTGGAATTTCAGTGGCTCCGGAGAAATTGAAGGGGGAAGGGCGGATGAACAGTAAAACATCCAAAGACAAATCTTTAATTCCTGTGCAAGATATTGAGCGATTGATACTGATGATTCGAGGATATAAGGTGATCCTGGACGCTGACTTAGCCGCCCTTTACGGCGTTGAAACAAAACAACTCATCCGGGCAGTTAAGAGAAACCAACTGCGCTTTCCAAGCGATTTTATGTTTCAACTAACAGAAGAGGAGTTTGCAAACTTGAGGTTCCATTTTGGTACCTCAAGCCAGTGGGGGGGACGGCGATATACTCCTTATGCTTTTACAGAACAAGGGGTAGCTATGCTTTCCAGTGTACTTCGGAGCAAACGTGCTATTCATGTCAATATTGAGATTATGCGTACTTTTGTCAGACTTCGAAGGATGCTTGCCTCCAACAAGGAGCTTGCCAGGAGATTGGATGAACTTGAAAAGAAATATGATGCTCAGTTTAAAATAGTTTTTGATGCTATCCGACAGCTGATGTCATCCCCGGAGCCTGGATCAGTGCCACCCAAAAGGCGAATTGGATTCCTTGTTGAGGAACCTAAAGTTCCGTATATCACAAAGATCAAGAGGAGAAATTAGGTGCAACCACTTGCGCCTTACGACTTGCAACTTGTGATAAAAAGGAACGCTATGCTCTATGCCCTTGTCGCTATGCGTTGCGTTAGCTGTGGCTAAAGTCAATAAACAAGTCTGACCCCACTTTACTTTACATGAATTCAAGCGCTTAGAAAATACGAGATTGCTTCGCTGCGCTCGCAACGACCACTTTGAGGACTTTTTACGAGACCGCTAATATTTTACGGTCTCCAAAAGCCATTCAAATGAGTGTATATAGAATAATGGGTGTGAATTGGGGGTTTTGTTTTTTGCAGCATTTGCTGAAAACGTTAAAAATGGTGAAAATAAATCTTGACAAATGCAATTTTTCACTGTAATAATTGTTTTCAGCAATTGTTGAAAGTGGCTAAATTAATGAAAACAATGTTATCAAACATGGAAGCCAAAGCTCA
>VGRY01000158.1 GCA_016875195.1 Deltaproteobacteria bacterium | reverse complement strand
TATTTTTTTGATTTCTTCTATGACAAATTCGTAAAAAGTCGAAAAACACTACAGATCGTCATTCCGGCAAAAGCCGGAATCCAGTAATTTCAGATAATTAGTAAAACACTGGACACCGGTTTTCACCGGTGAGACGACTTTTTACGAGACCATCTTCTATAGATGGATGGATTATATGTACATCGAAGAAAAGTGTCAAGCAATTCTTTCTTCAACGAATCCCCCCTGCCTTCGCCGAAGCGCCTACCCTTTGTTGTTAATGATTCTTTTTTATCTTACGCTTTTCTGGTCTGCGACGTTAGAAAAGCTACCTCAATTTGAGAGTGGATGTTAAGGCTGATCACAACTGACAGTTTAAAAACTTCCCCAGCCGACACGATGGCTGCCTGGACCAGCCCGGATACTGTAACCGTTAGCCCGAGCCCAAGCGGCGCCGCCTTCATGGAGCTCTTTGGAGCCGGAGTTTATATAGTCCTCGGCCATGCTCTTGTCGCCGTATTTCATCAATAAATCATTCAACGGACTCTGTGTCCCCTGGGCTTTGGGGTCACATCTTCAGATGTCATTAATTTCTTCAATGTTTATCCTATGTATCCCCGTGGGCTTCAAGCTTTTTCCTAAAAACGAAGAAATATCTACACCCCCACCCGGTTGGTTGTTGATTCGAATATACATATTTTATGAAAATTGGTTAATCGAAACTTTCAGGCAAGGTTTGGGGAGGAGGGGGAGGGAACAGGGTTGTTATTTTCCAAAACCTAACAGGACGCTGTGGCTTAAACGGATTTTTGGACTTTCTTTTACGGCAAGCCCTATCTCAATCGCTGACTGGAGTGTGCGCAGAAAATATTTTTGGGAAACATGCATGATCGGCTCAGCCAAAAGCAGTAAGCCACCGGGTTTTAAAAGGTCACGGACCTCTCTGAAGAATAAGGATTGATCCGGGACTTCATGCGCCATCCAGAAAGTTAGGATGAAATCCGCTTTTTCATGAATCCCTAAAGATTTCTGACTGGCGAGGTATCCCTCAATTCTTTCGGAAACCCCATGTTTCTTGGCCCGTGACCTTAAGGCCGACAACATCTTCTCCTGGACGTCGATTGCAATGACATGACCTTCGGGACCAACGAGTCTTGCCAGAGGGATCGTGAAATAACCCATGCCGGGTCCGATATCAATCACGCGGTCCCCGGGGTGAACATAAGGGCTCAAAATGGCTTCGGGGTTGTGAAGGAGTTTGCGCAATGGGTTGTCGAACGTGAAGCACAACCACCAAGGACAAACCCTATTTTTCGGATTCGGGGTCACATCTTCAGATGTCATTAATTTCTTCTTCGTTTGTCCAGGGCCTCCCTGCGGACTACACAGGTTTATTCTAATAACGAAAAAATATTTACCCCGCCACTCTTGCGTTGTTGATTGGAATATACAAATTTTATGAAAATTGGTCAATTGAAACTTTCAGTAAGAGGTCTTGAGAAGAAAGCAAACTGGTGGAGCCAAACCACAGGACTTGATCTATATCGGATATCGATATATAATAAAGCTGATGATCAGGAGTTTTCGTGGTAAAGATACCCAAGCCCTGTTCGAGGGACGATGCCCCCGCCGCTGGCAGGCCATCCGCAGAGTGGCTGAGCGGAAGTTAATTCAGCTAAATGCCGCGGCAACTCTCGATTTTTTAAGGGCACC
>VGRY01000157.1 GCA_016875195.1 Deltaproteobacteria bacterium | reverse complement strand
TTTGCCAGAGCGTCAACTATTCATCTTATGTTAATGGAAAAGTCCTATTGATAAGTACTTTGGCTATAAGACAGTTGTGCCCCGAGGATGGTATGTCCATGCTTTCCCCGAAGGCACAAAGGATGCAACGACTGAATTCAGCGCGATATTTTCCGATGCTTCAGGTAATGTTAGTCCACAGGACTCCACGCCCGACGAAACAAGCCGCTTTGTTGTCAAGCGCATCCAAGTTCCACGGAACGTTTCATTCGTTGCCTGGATTGCACATAACTTCGCCTTTGCAGATCGCCGGTATCTTCTCAAAAATCCGGGGGAGTTGCTTGGCCTCTACCACACCTTGTCAAGGACGTTGCTCATAGACAAGCCGTGCCGAGTATGATAAGCTGCCATCATGGCTGAATCAAACACTTCTCCAGCGCCGGTTAGTCCGGTCGCGACCACGCCGCTGCCAGGGCTGGCCCAGATTGACCTGGACAGCATTCAAGATCTCGCAGGGGCGCGGCGCGCCATCGTGCAGTTGTTCAATCTGATCGAAGACCAGCAGACGCTGATTGGACAGTTACGCGACGAGATTCAGCAATTGCGGGACGAGAATAATCGGCTCAAGGGTGAGCAGGGTCGGCCGGACATCAAGCCGAACAAGCCGGCCCCGCCGCCGCCGGCCGGTGATCACTCCTCGGAAGCCGAACGGCGCCAACCGCGGGCATGGCACAAGCGGCCGAAGCGCGACCGCATCCCGATCAACCGCGAAGAGACGGTGCGGGTGGATCGCACCCACCTGCCGGCGGACGCCGAGTTCAAGGGCTATGAAGATGTCGTGGTGCAAGACCTCATCATCCAGACCGACAACATCCTGTTTCACAAAGAGAAGTACTACTCGCCGAGTGCGCAGAAGACCTATCTGGCCGCCCTGCCGCCGGGCTATGCCGGCCAATTCGGGCCGGGCCTCAAAGCCCTGGCGTTGGTGCAGTACCACGCTTGCCACGTGACCGAACCGAAACTGCTGGAGTTCTTCCACAACGTCGGCATCGTGATCTCGGCCGGGGAACTGTCCAACCTGCTGATCAAAGAGCAGGCGGTGTTCCACGCCGAAAAGACCGCCATCTACACCGCCGGGCTGGGCAGCAGTCCGTGGCAGCACTGCGACCAGACCAGCACGCGGGTGGACGGCGTCAATCAGCAATGCACCATCGTCTGTAACCCGCTCTACACCGCCTTTTTCACCACGGCCACCAAAGACCGTTTGAGCGTCCTGGCGGTGCTGCGCAACCTGGGGCCCCTCACCTTTCGGCTCAACGCCGAGACCTATGCGTTGTGCCACGTGTTGGGCCTGTCCCAACGGGTGATCCAGATCGCCCAGACCTGGCCGCAGGAGCAAGACCTCAGCGAAGCGGCGTTCACTGGCCTGCTGGACGCCTGTCAACCGCCGTTGGGCCCACAACAGCGGCGCCACCTCCTGGACGCGACGGCGATTGCGGCCTATCATCACCAAGTCGAGTTCCCGGTCATCCGCGTGCTGGTGTGCGACGATGCGCCCCAATTCAACTGGCTGACGGAGGCCTTGGCGTTGTGCTGGATCCATGAAGGCCGCCATTACAAGAAGCTCGCACCGTGCGTGCCCCGCCATCAGGAACTCCTGGCCGAGTTCAGCACGCAGTTCTGGGACTTCTATACCGAACTGTTAGGCTACCGCGCACATCCCAGTCCGGCCGCGAAAGTGC
>VGRY01000156.1 GCA_016875195.1 Deltaproteobacteria bacterium | reverse complement strand
GCAAGAGGGAATTTGGCCTCCATACTCTCCGGACGGGCCATGATCGAGTTGATCACTGCCTTTCCTTTTTTATTTTTATAGACACGGAGTCCTGCTTCAATGGCTTCTGCATTGACGGTATCCAGATAGAGGGGAGTGTCCACCACTTCCTGAACAGTTTTGACGACCCACTCCATCAACTCTCCTCCGCCCTTTCTTGCAGGACCGAGGTTGATATCGAGATAATCGGCGCCCGCATTGGTTTCGGCCATGGCGAGTTCCTGGATGGGTTTGGGATCTTTTTCCCTCATTGCCGTTCCGATCTTTTTCACAACCACATTGAGGTTTTCACCGATGAGAATCATAGCATTGCTCCTGCAATGAGTTCGGAGTAATTAGTACAAACGCAATTAATTATTTGTAATTTCCAAATTCGAGATTCCGAAACAAGTTCGGAATGACACACTCTTTCTTGTCATGCTGAACTCGTCTCAGCATCTGATTTAATGCGTTTGTATTAGTTCGTAGTTCGGAGTATTTATTTTTTGCGCTCCGAACTCTGCAGGGCAATTCATGAATTGCCCCTACACCGAACGCCGAACTTTATATTTAGCCGCCCATCTTAAGAAAGGCGGTGAGGTGGGCCGCTTCTCTGGGTCCGATTTTAACCTTCCATTCCGGGCCGAGTTCCTCCTCAAGATCTCCACTGACCACTGAAACTGCTCCGGGAATGATCACCTGCCGGTGCTTTACCTTCTCTGCAATACCGCTTTTCTTGATGAAGGTGCCAATCGCATCGCCCACAAATTTTCCGGCAGCCCAGGCTGTGAGCACGGAAAGCCCCTCGGTGTCCATGACCAGAAGCCAGCTTGGAATCCGGCTCGATTCAATCTCGCCTGAGACGATGAAATATGTAAGTGAAAAATTAACCGTAACCAATACAGGTGAATCCTCATTGGGGTTGCCGATGGGATAGATCCCTTGCTCCATCATCATCGGACGCTGGGGGTCGGTATAGATATTGAGCCGTTCAACGAGAAGTGGAAAGAGGCTTTCTCCCTGAAAATCAGACAGGACAATGATGCCGGCATACTTTGCTACAAAAGTTGCGGCGATCAGGGCTTCCTTCATCGGATCGTCCGTCATTTCGCAAGGGAAGGTGATGGTTGGAAATCCGAGGGAACGGTTTTTCTGCAGTAGAGCCGCCCGGCGGATGATAACCTGATCTTCGAAAGCTTTGCGAACCGTTCTTGATCCCGAGTCGAGAACAATGTCCTTTAAACCCGCTTCAGTCAGTTTATCGGAAATCTGGGAAAGATTTTCTAAGGTGTTGGCTTTGACTGCCAGCGGACAATGATGCTCTTTGGCAAGGTTTGCCAAGATTTCCCAATTGCTTTCGGTCGCTGCATAGATGAGTGGAACACGATCTGCAGAAATTTTAACTCCCGCAGCAAGGGCCTCTACGTTTTCACTCATCAGAATGAGGGCAGCATCTGTTTCTGACTTCGCTTTCTTTACCAATGCTTCGAATTTCCCCGAATCCCCTGATTCATTCTTTAGAGCAATCATTTCCGGTCTCAGGATGAGTCCCACCCTTTCATACCTTAATTCTTTGAATCGCTTTAAACGGCCTTCGATTTCGGATTCAGGCATTGTGTCGCTGATGAGGATAGCAAAGCCGGGTTTATTCACGAAGGTTTTTTCATGACGGAAGAGAACGGTTTCCCCTCCGATCTTGACCACATTTTCACC
>VGRY01000155.1 GCA_016875195.1 Deltaproteobacteria bacterium | reverse complement strand
TTATCAAAACGCCATTTTTTTGTCAAGTAAAAAATTTCCAGTTTACGTAAAATGTAAAAAGAATTGTTTGAAATTGGAAAATATTTTTTAAATCTGGATGGTTATGCCGTTTTACGAAATAGCTATAGAACAGACTGGATTTTGGGTAGAAAGCATTCCATAAGTTGATGCCTGCTTAGGAACGGACGGCATGGTGAGCGATTGATTGTGATGTCTGAAAGACAGAGACCTGGGATGCATGGAGGCCTGTCAGAGGCAGGCCCTTCTTTTCGGACCGGCGGAAGTCAGGTGAGAAACCGCTTTTACCGGATATAAATTGCCTTTTCCTTTATATTCTTTCGGGGTGTGGGGGTTGGTAAGCTCTCTGGTTTTCCAAGGCAAATCAGCGCGAGAGGTGTTTTTTCGGGAGAAACGCCGAGTATCTCTCTCATAGCTTTCTTATCAAATAGCGTAAACCATAAACTGCTGAGACCAAGGGCGTGAGCGGCAAGGTGCAAATTCTGGATAGCAGCGGCACAGGCCGCTTGATATCCCATCGGGCCTTCTTCCGTAAACATATCAATTCCGCTCTTTTTGGGATCTCCGATCACAGCAATGATCACAGGAGCGGATTGTAAAAAGTCGATCGAGTAGGAACCCAACCACTTCCAGCCACTCTTTTCAAGCGCCCATTTCCGGCACCTTTCCCCTTCGGAAAAGATTTTTTCTTTTACTTCGGGATTGGTGATGACGATAAATTCCCAGGGCTGAGTATTGAGCGGAGAAGGCGCCCAGGTAGCCGCCTCTAAAAGCTTTTCAATCGTGGCTTCATCCAATGGTTCAGGCAGAAAATTCCGACAGCTTCTTCTTTCTTTCATTGCCGTAAAAAGATCCATCTGATTCCTCCTAATTGCCCCCAAAATAAACGTCTAACGGTAAGGGTGACGAGGCCCGTATCGTTTTTAGAAGGCTACGGTTGTCGTATTTAATTCTTTTAAACGTAACCGTTACCGATAACCGAAACGCCTGCCTGCCGGTAGGCAGGGGCTTCGTAGCCGTAACCATTGCCCAAAGGTTATTTTCATGTTTCACAGGTGACGAACCCATCATGAAGGATTCCTTTATAACCCAAAATAAGCAGACTTCACATCAGGGTTTTCCATCAGTTCCTTGGAATCTCCTTCCAGCACCGCCCCACCGTTTTCAAGGATGTAGCCATGATGGATAATGGGCAAAACAGGGCGTGCATATTGTTCCGAAATCAGAATGGCGATTCTGGTCTGTTGATTGATATTGCGGATGGCCCGTGCAAGCATGGCCTCCATCAAAGGGCTCAGTCCGAGGAGGGGTTCATCTAAAAGAAGCATTTTGGGCTGCGCCATCAATGCCCTCCCGATAGCCAGCATCTGCTGTTCCCCTCCGCTGAGAAAACCACCCTCTCTCCCCTTTAATTTGACTAATGCCGGGAAAATAGAGAAGACATATTCCAGGGTCTTTTTAGCCTGAGCCTTCGTAGCCAAATAGCCTCCGATTTTCAAATTCTCCAAGGTGCTGCTTTCTGCAAAGATCCTGCGCCTTTCAGGGCAGAGAACGATCCCTTTTTTTGCTCTTTCGCTGGGTTTCATGAAAGTGATATCCGCACCTTCAAAAAGGATGTTCCCAAGAACCGTAATCCTCTCCCCGCCCTTCATTTCCTCCTTCTTTTTAACGTCCAATATGATCCCGGAGATGGTATACATCAAGGTGGACTTGCCTGCGCTGTTGGCGCCAAAAATGCCTGTCACTTTTTCACTCTGGCATTTTATATTGATATTATTGATGGCAATGGCATTTTCGTAAAACACCATGAGGTTTTTGATTTCCAGCACTT
>VGRY01000154.1 GCA_016875195.1 Deltaproteobacteria bacterium | reverse complement strand
CGCTGAAGCCAGCGTTGGGCCTCCCCTCCAGCGTTTGAGTAAAGTCCAGGGTAGCAGTTGAGGGTGTACTGAGCCTGGAAGCAGAAAGACCTCACGACTTCTCTAGGCGGAGAAAGGGGTGAGGTCTTTCCGTGGTGCCGAGCATCTCCAGCATCCTACAGGAGCAACCGGACTTCAAGACCCTGGAGCTGCGGCTGTGGGAGGAGGCGGCGAAAGCGGTGCGGGCGGAGTTGACGCGGGTGTTAGAGGCGCTGGATTCGGCGTTGATGGCGCAGCGGCCGGCAGGGCTACGCCACTGCGGGTGGAAGCGGCGGGTGATCGAGAGTCTGATCGGGCGGGTAGAGATCCGGCGGCGGCGGTATCGGGAGGAGCTGGCGACGGGGGAGCGGCGGTGGCGGTACTTGCTGGATGAGGCGGTAGGGCTGCTGCCGGAGGTGACGGTGAGTCCAGGGCTGCGGGATCGGGCGGTAGAGGCGGCGGTGCGGGTGCCGTATCGGCGGGCGGCGGCGGAGGTGGCACGGGTGCGGCCTGATGGGTGGGGGCCGAGCCACGGGGCGATACACCGGTGGGTGTGTCAGATTGGAGAGCAGCGGATCGAGCGGGAAGCGGGGCAGGTAGCGGATCTCTTTGAGGACGGAGTGGTGCCGCCGACGAGCGGGGATCGCGTCGAGGTGCTGTTTGCGGAAGCCGATGAGGTGCGCGTGGCCCTGCAGGGGTCCAAACGGCACCGGCGGCCTGGAGAGGTCTTACCGCGGCGGCGGGCGCGGCGTGGCGAGGTGCGGCTGCTGGTCGCTCACCGGGGGTGGGAGCGGCGGCATCCGGGGAGTGCGGAGTATCGGCTGGCGAGGAAGCACGTGTATGGGGCGGTGGCTGGGGCCGAGGGATTCTGGCGGGGGGCGGTGCTGAGCCTGCACGGGTACTGTGCGCTGGAGCAGGTACGGTACGCGGTGCTGAACGGGGATGGGGCGGGGTGGATCCGGCAGGGGATCGAGTATCTTCCGAACTGTGAGTTCCAGCTGGACCGGTGGCACCTGTGGCAGGCGGTGAAGACGGGCTTGAGTGAGCAGCCGGTGGCGCAGCACCAAGTGTACGGGGTTATCCAGGGGAGCGGGGAGTGGGCGGCGCTCGATGCGGTCCTGCGGCAGGCGCGTCAGGGCGCCTCCGGCGAGCAGCGCGCCGCCGTGGACCGTCTACACCGCTACCTGTGGGAGAATCGGGATGGGCTACTGGAGTACCGCCGCCGGGGGCTGCCGGTGGTGGTGGAGGCGAGCTGGCGTGGGCTGGGGGCGGCGGAAGCGAACGTGGACAAGCCGTGGGCTGAGCGGCTGACGAAGCGAGGGATGAGTTGGGGGCGGGGCCTGGCGCCCCTGGTGCGGTTGATGAGCTTGGACCGGCAGGGCGCGCTGCAAGCGTGGCTGGAGGTCTGTGGGTGGCGCGCGTTTCAGCCCGAAGTACGCGAGGCGATGCGCACCGTGGTGCGCAAGAGCCGTGGTGAGGAAGCCGGAGGATGGCTGGAGGTGCGGCTGCCCGCGCTGGCCGGAGCACGGAGTCAGCTACGCCGGACGTTGCGCGACGTCAGACGGCCCGCCTGAGAGGAGGCTGGGCGTTAGCAGGAGCCAGGCGAGTCGGCTCCTTCAGCGTGATGCCAGACGCACGCCGATGATCACCAAGGGAGGCTAGCAAGTCGAACACCAACATCATAGGCCAAGGGAAGTGCTACCCTGGGCTTGACAGTCTCGGCCCAGTTTGCCTTCTGGCGGCGGAGCGAAAGTGGTATAATGTTTTCAGTGAGAATGTTCCCGAGACCACGCCCCAGGTACGATCCCAAGACGATCTACCGCATTCACCCC
>VGRY01000153.1 GCA_016875195.1 Deltaproteobacteria bacterium | reverse complement strand
TAGTCACAATAACACCCAATTCCTACCCTTCAGCGGGTCTTCCAGAATTCATTTTCAGTGCTCTACGTTCAGCAGCCCTGGGAATCGAAGCTAACTCCGTTCCGAAACGAGATTCTTGCGAGTGGCTACATGGACCTTTCTGGCGGGTAACACTTCGGGTAACTTGATGTCCGCAGCGTCCAGCAGCTGCTTGGTCAGGCCAGTTGGTTCAGGGACCTGTTGACAAGTCGCCTGGCCAATAGTAAGTTCTATCCCTCGCAGTGAACCAAGGTCATCAATCCCCTCGGCTACCGTTGTGTCCAGACCCCGCCAGTATTGTTCCAATTCCCGTTCCACCAGATAGGCTAACATCACCACGAACACGTGACCTCTGGTGCTCGCCTCCGTTCGCACAAAGGTTGGCTGGACCTCCAGATGACCGTTTTTGAAGGTGCGAAAGGCTCGCTCCACCTGGGCTAAATCTTTATACCGTTCATGAACTATTTGGGCGCTGGCCATCTCGGCCGACAAGTCTGTCTTAATCACATAACACCCATCCAGTTTGGCTGCTTGCTTCATCGCTACGTCGTCAATCACCAATTCCAGGATAGATTCCCGGCTCTCCACCCTGACCCATTCCTCAATCTTGAGCTGTTCGATTTTCTCCCGGACATCCCGCCCAGCGACGGTCACATTGGCCCTGGGGTGCCCGGCTAGATAGAGGTTCTTCTGGTTCACTATCGCTCTCACCTTGGCTAATTTGGCTTCCCGACCGCTGGCCAGTTCCCTGGCCCGCTCCGGGTTACGGCGCAGTATGTACCGCACTCCATCATGCGCCACTTCAGCGAGCTCCTCCTCAAACAGCTCCATCTGAAACACGCCCTCGCGTAGCAGTTTCTCGATCTGTGGTTTGGTAATCGCCGTGATGTAGTGGAATTGTTCTTGGTTAAGCAGATTGATCTGGGCCTGCTTCAGCATCCCGCGGTCACCTACCAGCGTGACCTCTCTTACTCCGAAGCTCTCGGCCAGAATACGTATCTGCTCTGGCACCGTCTTCTTATCCGATGTGTTCCCCGCAAACACCCGCACCGCCACCGGAGCGCCCTCCGGACCGGTAAGCAGCCCAATCACCAGTTGCATCTTGCCTTTCTTACCATCCCGGTTGTAGCCAAAAGCCGCCAGGATATTCTGCACCCCCTCGAGATAGGAACTGGTAACATCGTAGAGAAACAGCTGCGGCGCCGCATTCCCGTACCGATGCCGGAACAATCGTTTCTCGATGACTTCCTGCCGCTCCGCCAGCCACGCCAGATTGCCATAGAGATGATCCTCGTTGAATGCCTCAAGCCCCAGAACATCGCACACGGCATGGCTTGTGGCCAGCCGTACCGCCCTCAAACGAGACTGCTGATCCATCAGCCTGGCTTGCACCTGCCATAGCGCCAGTTTTCCCTGCCGGTCATTACCCAAAGCCCGGATTAAGCCGATACGATCGGCTATCACTTTCAGACTGTAAACCGCTCCAATGCGGAGCCCTTCCCTGGTCTTAATCTGTTTGAGGCTCACCAGATGAGCCAGGTCCCCCTTGTGTTTTAGGGCCAGCTTGATAGCGGCGATCTCTTCCTGGCTGCAAGAGGAAAGGCTGGCTATGGTCCGATGTTTTACCTTGCCGTTTTTGCGGAAAGAATCTCGAAGAAGGTAACGGGTATACGTTTTGCGGTGCGAGGTGTCTACATACATCAGCCTACATTAGCATAAATGACGCTTCTTGTCAAGAGGTATGGCTAATATAGGGTGGCTACACTTTCCAGACACCGCTAGGCACGAAATCGTATCTACGGGATGCTGTTTCCATCTGGAAGATCCGCTGTAGGACTGGCGCCTAC
>VGRY01000152.1 GCA_016875195.1 Deltaproteobacteria bacterium | reverse complement strand
AAAACGCCTCAGTCTCGGGAGCATTTTTTTATTGCGGTGTATGTATAAGCAGTGGTATACACACGTATGCCAACCAGTTCTCCCTTCGATTCACAACTGCGGAAGCAGTTCCATGATCAACTCCTTGCCCTTTGGCCCGCCCTCAAAGGTTGCCTTTCCCAAGTGCGCAAGCCCTGCATCCGTCCGAACTGCCCGGCTTGCGCTCGCGGGGATAAGCATCCGGCTTTTATCTTTTCCTTCACCCAAAAGGGCCGTCGCCGCTGCATGTATGTTCCCGCCGAAATGGTGCCGCTGCTCCAGGAAGGATTGGACAACGGGCGCAAGTTCGAAGCGTTGCTGTCTGAAATCGGACCGACGCTCCTGCGTCTCTACCGTCAGGAGCGTGCCAAAAAACCCAAAACTTAAACTACGAGTCTCCACGACCTGAGCTATTGCCTGGAGTGCTTGAAAAAGCAGCAGGAGATTGATCGCCTTCGGGAAGAAAACACTCGGCTCAAAGCGCGTTTGCGTTATCAGGAGCGCACCGCCAAGGAAGGCTTCTTTGGCTCTTCAACTCCTTCGGCCAAACTGCCCGTCAAAGCCAATACCACCCTCCGTGAAACTCCCGGCCCACGGGGCGGAGCACAGCCAGGACATCAGGGCCATGGACGGCGGAGTGTCCCGGCTGAAGAAGCGGACGAGGTCATCCTGGTTAGCTCCGCCGAGACTTGCCCGGAGTGCGGCGGCGCGCTCCAGGACCAGGGCTGCCGGGAACGCACCATCATTGAAGTCGAACCTCTCCGCCGCAAAACCATCCACTGTCAGTTAGAGCAAAAATACTGTCCGCGCTGCCGCCGAAAGGTTCGCCCGCGAGCCCCCGGCGTTTTCAAAAAGAGCTTATTCGGCAATCGTTTGCTGGCGCATGTGGCCGTGCAGCACTACGTTTTCGGTGTTACCCTTGGGCAATTGGAGATTCAACTTGGAGTCGGCAACGGTTCCTTGCACGGCGCGATGCACCAACTGGCTGCACGGTTGGCACCGGCGTGCGACCGATTACTCGAGGATTACTGTCAAGCGCCGGTCAAACATGCTGACGAAACAAGCTGGCGAACCGACGGATTCAATGGCTATGCGTGGCTTTTCTGCAGCCAGCAGACCAGCCTGTTCCGTTTCCGGCAGACTCGCTCCGGCCAAATCGTCGAGGAAGTCTTCGGGCAAGAGCGATTGAGCGGAGTTTTAGTGGTCGATCGTTACGCCGCTTACAATGCCGCGCCTTGCCCGCTCCAATATTGCTATTCGCATCTGTTGCGCGAGGTCCAGGATTTGGAAAAGGAGTTCCCCGAAGAAATCGAGGTGCAGCTCTTCACCTCAATCTTGGCGCCGCTGCTCGCGGCGGCGATGCAGCTTCGCGCTCAGGGCTTGGACTCAGCGGCATTTAGTGCGCAGGCTCGCCAGTTGAAGGAACGGATTGTCGATTGGACCGAGAACGTCGCGAACCATCCCGGCGTGCAAAGAATCCAGAACATCTTCCGCGAAAACCCGACCCGCCTTTACCATTGGGCGGAGGACCCGCAAATCCCGGCCGAGAATAACTTTGCGGAACGTACGCTGCGCCCCCTGGTCATTGCCCGCAAGATCAGCTTCGGTTCTCAATCTCCAAAAGGCGCGCTTACACGGGAAGTCCTCATGAGCGTCCTGCACACTTTGCGCAAACGCGGTGGAGACACGACCGCACTGTTTGCGCAAGCTCTCGACAAGCTTGCCGCACAAGACGCGCTCAGTCCCTACGACGCTCTCTTCAAGATCGATTCGTCATGATCGGCTTCTCAGGCCGGTAACTGAGGGGTTACCGGTCGCCGTAACGCCTCAGTCTTGGGAGCATTTTTT
>VGRY01000151.1 GCA_016875195.1 Deltaproteobacteria bacterium | reverse complement strand
CATGCGGAAGGTGCTGAACTTACATCCCAGAATATAGCCGACCGTATCACTCAAAAGGAAGAGGATACCTCGGGCCTGACCGCCGATAAGGTGGGCAGGATCACCAAGAGGCTGGGCTTCGCCAAAGACCGTGTCGGCAAGGAGAGGCAGCGTATCCTCCGCTGGGATGAAGACAGAGCCAAGAGATTGGTGTCCCTTTACGGCATCAAACTGGAGCCTTCCTTATCCCCTCCAGAAGTGTCCAATGTGTCCATAGTGTCCGCCCCAGATACGGAACAGGCGGACACTATAGAACAGGGCACAGTAAAGTGTCCGCCGAAGTGTCCGCCAGATTTTGAAGCTGGCTCACGTGTGACGGCGGACACTATGGACGGAGCGGACACTATTTTAGAGAAAGGGGACCATGACAGGTATATACCAGAGCTGGGCATGTCGGTGGAGCAGGCCATCGATGTCTGGGAAAAAGCGGGGAAGCCTGTGATCCACCTGTATCCCGGGGAGAACTGCTTCGGCCTGGATACCCTGCTCAGTCGCAACGATATCCTGCCGCGACATCTTTTAGCAGTAAGAGACTGGCTATCAGAACAGACGGCAAAGGTGTGAGATGGGCGTTTCTTTAAGTCTGGTAAAAAACATGACCAATAAAGAGAGCTTGCCTTCGGGCATACAGGCATTGAGAGACTTCGAGATAGAAAGCGGCCTGCCGGTGCCCCGGAACAGGTTCGAGAAGCTGGTAGACAAGCTCGATGGGTGCGCTGGCCGAAAGGACAAGACCGCCAGATGCCAGCGCTGCCCCTATCTGGCTGAGTGTATCGCCAGCTTCGATGCCATCTGCGGCAAGGTAGCCATGTATTAACAGTTCTACAGGAGAAACCAGGAAATGAGACAGAATCTAACGCCGAGCCAGAGGCTGTGGATAGAGGTCTTTGGCGTCTACGGATTGCCACGGTTGGATGAGAGAAAGGTGCTGGCTATAGTGGGCAGCCTTCCTAAAAGGCAACAGCAAGCGGTGAAGCTGAGGTACGGCTTTGGCGGTGTACCTCTCAGCTTCGAAAACCTGCGCCGGGTGCTGCCCAGGGCTGACGGCAAGATGGGCGTCTCCAAGGAGCTGGCCAGGCTGGAGGTGAGAAGGGCGATTCACCATCTGAGGCAGCCCAACAACCGCAAAGCGTGGCAGGAGGCGGAGCTGTGAAGCCACATCCCCTCAACAGCCTGTTCGATAAGGTTATAGCAGACTTCCAGGAGGGCCTGGCGCAGTATGCCCAGGAGATACTGCAGAAGTCTATGGAAACAGCCAAGCTAGGGCAGCTGGGCGATAGCACCGGCTTCGACCCATATATGGTGTTGGGATTGAGCCAGGATTGTTCTGATGATGAGGTGAAAAGGAGGTTCAGGGAGCTGGCCAGGATGTTGCATCCGGACACCAGCACCTGCCAGGGCACAGGGTTCCTGTTCATGCTGGTAAATGCAGGCTATGAGCACATCGCCAAGGAGCGGCAGTGGAGATGAAGCCTCAAGATATACAGGTGCTGAAAGAGATAGCCCGCTTCGAGCAAGATACCCCTGAGGCGGAATATCCCCTGGGCTGGTCCTGGCGCCAGGTGAGGATCTGGCCGTCGACATTGAACAGGCTGGTAATAGAAGACCTGATCAGGGTTACCTTCTCCTCCAACTCCTATACCGGCTACCGGCTGACGGAGAATGGCAGGCTGCTGGCTTCGGAGTCCGAGACATTACTGGTGACGAAAGAGCCAAGGACTCTGAAGATTCCCGATGACCTGTTCAGCCCCATTGAAGGCTATGAGGAGGTCAAGGAGTTGATAAGGCGGGTGCTCAGGTCGAAGAAGCCGGTGCACATACTGTTCACCGGGGTTCCCTCCAGCGGGC
>VGRY01000150.1 GCA_016875195.1 Deltaproteobacteria bacterium | reverse complement strand
ACACCGACCACCTGGATGCGGAGACGTTGCAGCCGCTGCTGCAGGTGAATCCGGAGCTGGAACTCGTGATTCCGGAAGCGAACCGCGAATTTGTCACCGACCGACTCAATATCGTGACGGACATTCCGATCGGACTGGATGCAGGCCAGTCGGCGCGGGTCGGCCATTTCAAATTCACCGGCCTTCCCGCCGCCCACGAGACGATTGAAAATGATTCTGCAGGGCGGTGTCGCTTTCTGGGCTATGTGATTGAATTCGGCCCCTGGACTCTTTACCACAGCGGCGACACGGTGCTTTACGACGGACAGATCGACTGGCTGCGGCAATGGCGCATCGATGTGGCGCTCCTGCCCATCAACGGACGCGCTCCCGAACGACGCGTGGCCGGGAATCTGGATGGGCGCGAAGCGGCCACGTTGGCCAAAGAAGCCGGCGCGCGCCTGGTTATCCCCTGCCATTACGAGATGTTCGAGTTCAACACGGCCAGTCCGGATGAGTTTACTGAAACTGCGAAGCGTCTAAGTCAACCGCACCAGGTTCTCCGAGCGGGCGAGCAGTTCAGCAGCAGGGAATTCCGTGAGTAAACCGCGCGCCTTCGCTGCAAACTGTCCGTTGCAATACCGCCCGAAATATGGCACATATCCTGCAAGCATTCGGGTGGGTTGAAAGATACTATGAAGACCACTGTGGCTGGCGGCGCCGGGACGAAATACCAAAGAGTTCCCCGGAGTGCGTTCACCTTGATCGAACTCCTGGTCGTGATCGCCATCATCGGAATTCTCGCGGCCTTGCTGTTGCCGGCGTTGCACCAGGCCAAGGAACAGGCCAAAGCCACCAAATGCCGGAGCAACCTTCGCCAGTTCGGTTTCGCCTTCCACCTCTACGTGTCCGACTACGAATACTATCCGCTGCTCGCGACGTCTATGGGGGCGAACAACCCGGCCGGTTTGAAGTGGTACGACGGGCTGCAACCGTATCTGCAACAGCGCTGGACGAATGATCTCTTCGCCTGCCCAAGCTACAAAGGATTCGTGGCGGACGGGCGCCAGCTCGACGACAGCGTGTTCGCCCTGTCCGTCGGCAGCGGGGGCTACAACATCGGCAGTTCGGACAACAATGGGTCGCCGAAGTTTGGTCTGGCTGGAAAGTTCGACTACAAAGGGTCTTTGACGCAATTCGCTATCTCGGAAAAGGAAGTCAAAGTGCCGGGTGATTTGATCATGGCCGGTGACGCTTTTTCGACGTTGTCCCAGCGCCGCCGCGTTATCCTGGTCGGCCTGGAAACGCTCTCCCGCAAGCTGCCGCCCGCCTGGGATTCGGGCGGCGGTGGAGAAGGCGACGAAGGAGAGGGCGGCGGTGGCAAGAGCAGTGACCGCCACATTGGCCGGCTGAATGTCGTTTTCGGCGACGCCCATGTTGAGTTTGCCAATCATAAGGAGCTTCTGCTGGATCTCCGGCCCCAATTCCTCAAACGCTGGCACATCGACAACGAAGCCCACACGGAATTGTTCCCTTAGGGTCTGTGCAAAAATAAATTCCGGTTTTGCTGGAGGCGATTTCGCTTTCTGGCGAGGCACGACGAAGGAGCATAGCCAGGGCTCTGCGACTGAGGAGAAACGAAGCCAGAAAGCGAAATCGCCCCAGCCCTCCGGGGCGGGGCGGCGCCTGGCCGGCTGCGGCGTTGCTCGTCGGTCACAGCCCCAAAACGGGGATGCTCCCTCCTCGCGCCTTGCATCCGGCCAGGCGGCGCTCCCGCCAAAACCGGAAGTTATTTTTGCACAGACCCTAAGTGGTCCGTTTCGTAAATACGCTCACGTTCGTTGCGCCCAATTTGGCCTGGGGCAAGGCGCGACGAGCGAGCATCCCCCGCCAGTGGGGCTGTGACCGAGGAGCAACGCAGCCCCAGGCAAAATTC
>VGRY01000149.1 GCA_016875195.1 Deltaproteobacteria bacterium | reverse complement strand
CGGCGGCTTACTAATTTTGAAAAGAGATTCTCCTGCCGATTTCCAAAATCAACCTTTCCAGTATAGACCCAATCGCCATCTTTGAGGGTGATCTTTTCGATCTGGAGAACTTTTCCTCCGGAAGCCTCCATCCCTTTTCTTGCCTTTTCTACCAACTCTTTTTCCGCAAGGGGAGGTTTTAAGGCATCGCCTTCATAGATGGCGCCTTTCTTAGGTTTAAGAAGGGCGAGATTATACTGGAGCACGGCTCTTGTTTCAGCAAAGACATTCTCTGCTGATTCGGTCAGGCCCAGATGGGTGCTCACCACGACCCCGTTTCCCTGAGCATCTTTTCTCACCCAGATCGTGAAGGGCGTTCGAGGACCTCCTAAAACCGTATGGGTATTAAATTTCGGATCACTGAAAATAGGGTATGGAATCTGATAGACTTTTCTGAAAACCTCTGCTTCTTCAGAGTTATTGCCGGCGGCTATTCCGATCATCTTCACCTTTCCCTTGAGAGCGGGATCTTTCTCAATCAGTGAATATAATTCGGTGAATACCGGAGCCTGTTTCTGACAATTGATACAGTATGTGCTGATCAATTCGACGAGGATCAGATCTCCTTTGATCTCCCGAAAAGAGAATGCTTTTTTTTGGGAAATTCCGAGGTAGCGCTGCTCTTCTTTAGAAAGGGGTTGTGAGAATTTCAGGTCAGGGAAGGGGATCGCAAAACCCATGGGCTTTGTTTCACCCCAGGCCGATGCAGAGAAGAATAACATGAGAAGGAGGGTGGCCTGCAAAGAAAGGTTAAATATTCTTCTGAACATAGGTTACCTCTGATATCTGAAAGTCGTTAACTCATAGAGAAAAGATAACGTAAGTGGTTTCTGAAAGCAAAATTATTTGATTCATCCGGAAATTGATTGGGTAGGTGGGGTTACTTTTTGTCCCAGTTCAGATAGGACGCATAACTCCCCCACTCCCCCTCTTATACTTAAGAGGGGGAAAGCACCCATACAAAAGCAGGAAGAACCAAAAATTTTTCAATAGAAATGTAAAGATCAATAGGTTAGCAATTCAGAAATTCACTTCTGGGTGAACAGTTTTTGATATTCCCCGTAGTCTTCTTTTTCCAAATCCTCTTTGGGGATAAATCTCAACGCTGCAGAGTTGATGCAGTACCGAAGGCCAGTTGGTTTGGGACCGTCATCAAATACATGCCCGAGATGTGATTCTCCGGACTTGCTTCTTACTTCGGTTCGCTTCATGAAAAAAGATCTATCTTCTTTCTCAACAATATTATTTCGCTCAAGAGGTCTGGTAAAGCTTGGCCACCCTGTTCCGGAATCAAATTTATCGAGAGAACTGAAGAGAGGTTCTCCGGAAACAATATCCACGTAGATCCCCGGCTTTTTATGATCCCAGTATTCATTCTTGAAGGGGGGCTCGGTGCCTTCTTTTTGAGTTACCTCATACTGGAGGGAAGTCAATTTCTTTTTCAAAGTTGCCTCATCAGGTTTTTTAAAGGCCTTCCCCTTTTTAAGCGCAGGAGTTTCCAATTCCTTTCCCCATGTCTTATCTAAAAACCGATCACGACCTGAGCCATGCCTGTAATACTGATATTTCAGGGAGTGCTTTTTATAATAATCCTGATGGTATTCCTCTGCTTCATAGAATTTGGTGAATTTCAAAATTTCCGTAGCGATGGGCCGGTTAAACTTTTTAGACCGGTCAAGGGCTTCCTTCGATTGTTCAGCCAGTCGTTTTTGCTCCTCATCATGGTAAAAGATGGCGCTTCGATACTGTAGCCCCCGGTCCACAAATTGTCCGCCTGGATCCGTGGGATCAATATGTTTCCAGAAGAAATCGAGTAATTCTTCGTAATTGATTTTAACTGGGTCGAAATAGACTTGAATTGCCTCGATATGCCCTGTTTGTCCTGACGAAACTTCCTCATAAGAGGGATTCTCTTTCTGCCCACCGGTGTAGCCTGA
>VGRY01000148.1 GCA_016875195.1 Deltaproteobacteria bacterium | reverse complement strand
CAAAACTTTTAACTACTCTTGTTCGCTTGAAAGAAACTCACGGAAAGCAACTGAAAAAAACATCAAATCGGTTGCTCGATCAGCTCAAATTACCCCTGTTTTCGTGAAAACCCCGATCACCCTCTAATAGTGATGGCTTTGACCTCAGATGGTTCACTCCAGTTACAGAGGTTGCACTCTGCGGCCATGCAACCCTGGCAAGCGCCTTCGTCCTTTTTTCCTGTCAAAAATGGCCGGAGGAATACATCCGGTTTCAAACGCGAAAGAGCGGTGAGCTTGTGGTGACAAGGCGTGGCGACCTCATTGAAATGGACTTCCCCGCAAGACCTGCCCATACCCAACCTCCTCCCGAAGGACTCATTGAGACATTGCGAGTCAAACCACAAGAGATCCTTGGCTCCGCAGAGGATCTGCTTGTGGTGTTAGACAATGAGATGACAGTTCAGGCAGTAGAACCCGATTTTTTCGCACTGGGACGCGTTGCCTGTCGTGGGATTATCATCACGGCAAGAGGGGATCAAAGCGATTTCGTATCCCGCTTCTTCGCGCCTCAGGTCGGCATACCTGAAGATCCGGTGACAGGATCTGCACATTGTGTTTTGATTCCCTATTGGGCAAGCGTGCTTCGTAAGAACGATCTCCATGCGTTTCAGGTCTCGAAGCGAGGCGGCGAGTTGTTCTGCAAACATGCTGGCGATCGCGTTAAAATATCGGGCAAAGCAGTTCTCTATTTGGAGGGCGCGATAACGATGTAAGGCGACGTGGGTTGAATAGGATTAAGGTCTATTTTCTTCAAAGAGGAAGCCTGGTGCCTGCTCCTTTCACCTTCGCCCGTTCATAAACCAGCCTGGCTGTAACCATGTCATCCACGGCAATGCCCATATTCATCGAAAAAATCCTCTCCATCGGACCTTCACGGCCTGGTTTCAATCCGGCTGCCAGATCTCCAAGATCTGCATAGATATGTTCAGGAATGGACCCAAAGTAGATCCCTTCTTCTTTTGTCGAGAGCAATTGATGAACATCGTCGGAGACAAATTTATCGCACTCCCTCATCGCTGAACCCGTCCAGGCTGAGTCGTAATCGAGCGAAATGGCAAGACCGCCTTTCTTCAGCATCCCGGCTCGAAGGGGAGGCTTTGGCTCAGTGACAATAGGAATCGCGGTGACCACCACATCCGCATCCTCCATCATCTCATCAGGATTCCTGGATTGCTCCATCTGGAGAACAGGAAACATACGGCCCATTTCTTCGATAAACCGGCGGCTTGCTTCAGGAAAGAGGTCGTAACACTGAACCCTTGAAAGACCGGGGAGCGTTTCAACCAGAGCCCTGAGGCTTGTTCTGGCCTGAACGCCACAACCCAGGATACCCACGACCCCGCTCTCCTTCCCTACCAGATATTTCGCTGAGACGCCTGCGCTGGCGCCTGTGCGCATGGCTGTGATCCAGGCGCAGTCCATGACAGCGAAAGGGATCCCGGTATCAGGGGCGTTGAGCACAAGAAGCCCTGTGATGTAAGGCAGTCCTATCTCCGGATTGGAAGGGTATCCGCTTACCCATTTGAGGCCGGCTACCTCCATCTCCTTGACATAGGCTGGCATGGCATGGATAAAAGCATGGGGCCGGGTGTGGATGCCGGGCTTAGGCGGCATCTCGGTCTTTCCTATCCCTTTCAGACGAAACCCCTGATCAACCACTTCGATCACCTCACGCATGCCTATTCCCAATCCCTCAATATCCTGGCGACTCAGATAAAGAATTTCCATTCACACAGCCTCCTCACTAAACAATGTGGGTAAAGTCTATGTTCTTAGCGTTTACCTTTTTCACAAAATTCTGTCAAGGAAACTTAATTTGTAACACTTTAGCGGTTTGAAAAAACTTTATAAAATCCCTCCCAACCTGGTTTATTCTTGTCAAGTACTTTTTCGGGAGGTATTTATTACAAGTTCTTAGGTATTGCACCTTGCCTAATCCTGGTAATTTGAGGGTCTCAACTGAGCCCTGACCTTGCTAATCGAGGCTAAG
>VGRY01000147.1 GCA_016875195.1 Deltaproteobacteria bacterium | reverse complement strand
CCAGGCCCAGGCCCGTGCCGCCGTATTGGCGCGTGGTGGAGGCGTCCACCTGGGTGAACTGCTCAAACAGCAGGCCGATCTTGTCTTCCGGAATGCCGATCCCCGTGTCGCGCACGGAAAAACGCAACAGGCAGGAATCTGCCGTCTCGACTCCTTCATCCTGGCTCCTGACTCCTGACTCCTGGATACTGACTCTCACCGCCACTTCCCCCCGGTGCGTGAACTTCACGGCGTTGCCCGCGAGGTTGGTGAGGACCTGGCGCAGGCGCCCCGGGTCGCCGGTCAGCAGCATGGGCACATCCGGGTCGGCGGCGCAGAGCAGCTCCAGCCCCTTGTCGTGGGTCTTGAGGGCCAGGCCCGCGGCAAAGTCGTCCATCAGGCCCTGCAGGTCGAAGTCCAGGACTTCCAGGTCGAGCTTGCCGGCCTCGATTTTCGAGAAGTCCAGGATGTCGTTGATGATCGTGAGCAGCGACTCGCCGCTCGACTTGACGATCTCCGCGTAGCGCCGCTGGTCTTCGGAAAGCTCCGTGTCCAGCAGGAGGCCCGTCATGCCGATCACCCCGTTCATGGGCGTGCGGATCTCGTGGCTCATGTTGGCCAGGAACTCGCTCTTGGCCTGAGTTGCTTTTTCGGCTTCGTTGCGAGCGGTGGCCAATTCGTTGTTTTTTTGATCCAGTTCCCGAACCTGATCCTTCAGGCCGAGGCTGAGTCGGCGCATATGTTCTTGTGAGCGACAAATACGCCAGCTTCCGGCAAAGGCCAAACTCAGAAGAATCAGAGCGATTCCGCACAGCAAAGCAGTTTGTTCCGCAGATCCGGCCCGGTAAGCGGATAGCGGCAGGAACGAAACGGTTTTCCAGAAATATTCATTATTTTGAAGTGATGTCCGGCTCGGCTCGAAGGCCTGATTTGAGCCCGAGCTGGTGACGGTTCCTTCCATCAGCGGATGAATCGAGGCAAAGGTCCAAAGACCTTCCTGTGTCAGAAACTGTCCGCTTTCGCTGGCCGTGATTTTTTTCCAGGCATCCGGATGACGGGCGGCAAGGCTGTTCTGCGACTGATTCAGCATGAAGCCCCATTCCTCTTCCGGCGAGGGCCCTTTGAGCCAGAATCCATCGCGGTTGACCAGCCAGGCCTGTCTGAATTCCGTCCGGGTTTGCTTTTCGAGGCCGGAAAGAAGATCGCTGCCGAAATAGTTTAGCATAACGATCCCGCGCTTGGTTCCGGTGTTGTCCTGGACGGGGGTTCCTATGCGGATCATCGGTTTATACGGGATTTCAACGGCATTTCCTTCGATGTTTAAATCCATCGGAGAGACAAAAATTTCTTCGGGATTCAGCCGAAATGTATCGGTGAAGTAATAGCGTGATCCTTTGTTTTGCAGTTTTTCTGCGGGAACGACTTCTGCGCCGGAGGCTATGAAATTAATACGCACCCGTTCCATCCCGGTTTCATCCATCCAGCGAACTTGGTCATATATTCTCTTGATGCGGGCAAAAGGAAGCCAAAGGTCCGCCAACCGCCAGTTGTCAGTTCCGTCCTGATATTGACTGGCCAGATAGAGCAGGTCGCGGTTGATGTCATGCAGTTTTTCACGGATATAGGAGCTTCCGATCTGAATCATCGCATTTTCCCTTGTACGGCGGGACTCCTGCGTGCTGGTCAGTTCGGCTCGGTGGATCAAATAGGTTCCGGCCAGGATCAGCACAGCGAGCGGTGTAAAAAGGATCAGACATTTCCACATACTGACAGGGAATTTGATATTCATCATATATTTCACACTTTTCGCGGACTCTTTGTCACTTCTATTACTCATTCTGACTCCTGACTCCTGACTCCTGAATACTGTCTTTCAACTCTGCAAACGATGCCGCCAGTTCATCCATCCGCGTTTTGATGCTCTCCAGGTCGCCGGCCTTGCCCGCCTGCTCCAGCTCCAGGGCCACGGCCCGGAGGCGCTCGCCGCCCACATTGGCCGAAGCTCCCTTGATGGTGTGGGCCTGCCGCTCGGCCCCGGCGGCGTCACCGGCTTCCA
>VGRY01000146.1 GCA_016875195.1 Deltaproteobacteria bacterium | reverse complement strand
TGATGGAAGGAGATCATAAATCCGAAGCACGAAATGGTTTAAACTCTAAACTCTAAACTAAATTAACCCCACCTCACCTCCCCTTAGTTAAGGGGAGGAAGGGAGGGGTTACATTAAAGTTTGGATTTTGAGTTTCTTACATTTTGAGTTTATTTAGAGTTTAGGGTTTTGAGTTTAGAGTTTAATTTCGGATATTTTTAGCTCCCAAAACTTGTTTGGTTTCGGCTACACCTGATAAGGCAATAGAATGAGCATTCCACTTCTCCAGGTCACCAACCTTAAGAAATACTTTCCTGTCCGGAAAGGTATCTTTTCGAGAAGGTTAGGATGGGTGCAGGCTGTGGATGGTGTAAACTTTCACCTCCATCAGGGAGAGACTCTTGGACTGGTGGGTGAAAGCGGCTGCGGAAAGACCACGGTAGGCCGATGCCTTCTTCGGTTGATTGAACCTGACTCAGGGAAAATTGAATTTGATGGAGAAGATCTTCTGGGGATGGATGGGGAATTGCTCCGAAAAGTGAGAGCCAAGCTTCAGATCATCTTCCAGGATCCATACTCATCCTTGAATCCCCGAATGACTGCAGGGGAGATCATCGCTGAACCCATTCGGAATCATACGCATACCGCCATGAAAGAAATCCGTAAACAGGTTTCCTTTCTTATGGAAAAGGTAGGGCTCCATCCGGAGCAGACCCGCAGATTCCCTCACGAGTTCAGCGGCGGTCAGCGTCAGCGAATCGGCATTGCACGAGCCTTAGCCCTGAATCCCAAGCTGCTCATCTGTGATGAGCCTGTCTCGGCCCTCGATGTCTCCATCCAGGCACAAGTGATCAACCTTCTGGTCAAGCTCCAGGAAGAGATGGGGCTTTCATATCTTTTCATCGCCCATGATTTGAGCGTGGTTGAACATATCAGCAATCGAGTGGCTGTGATGTATCTTGGGAAAATTGTCGAGCTGGCCAGAGATACTGTCCTCTATACCTCTCCCAAACATCCCTATACAGAGGCGCTGCTCTCGGCAGTGCCCATTCCCAACCCGAAGATGAAAAAGCAGAGGATTATACTCCAGGGGGAGATCCCAAGCCCCATCAATCTTCCGAAAGGATGTAGATTCTATAGCCGTTGTCCCTATCGAATGGATCACTGCAAAGAGGTTGACCCTGAGTTTAAAGATTTAGGCCAAGACCACTGGGTCGCCTGCCATCTTTATTAATAAAGACCGTAGCCAAACCTCCCACTTTAATTTGAACTTATCCCCAACTTGTGAGAGATTAAGGTTCTAAATGATTCCTGCCAAATTTGACACTACCTTTTCCTTCTGTTAAAATGACCTTAATTTAGGTCAACCTGAATGGAGGTCTAAATCATGAAGGCTCTATCTGTCTCAGAGGCGAAGATGAAATTAAGCGGTTTGATTGAAACAATCAATGCAACCGACGAAGAGATTGTGATCACTAAGAATGGTCGGCCTGCCGC
This sequence comes from Deltaproteobacteria bacterium, assembly GCA_016875195.1. GTDB lineage: Bacteria > Desulfobacterota > BSN033 > BSN033 > UBA1163 > RBG-16-49-23. The sequence continues at coordinate 582 of VGRY01000146.1, read as the reverse complement.
TGTATTGGTGAGCCCAGAGGAGTTTGAGAATTTGAAGGAAACCATGGCCATTCGATCGGACTTGTCCTTAATGAAAGAGATCAAACAAGGACTAAGGGCCTTAAGAATGAAAAAGGCGAAACTCTATACTCTTGAAGAATTGTTTCGCTAATATACCCATTGGCGATGATAGGGGCTTTGACTGAATTTAAGGGCAACCACGGGGTTTTTGTTAGACAATGTATAAACTCGTTGTTCCAGGGAACATTAAAGAACTGATCAGAATGATGCATCCGTCTTTAAAAAGAAAGGTTAAATCTTCTCTCAAAATGATTTTGTCTGATCCATATTCTGGTAAAACGCTCATGGATGAACTTTCAGGGTTAAAAAGTTTCAAGGTGGGTACTTTCAGGATCATTTACAGGATTAAAGACCCTGAACAAATCGAACTTGTTACAATAGGTCCGCGGGAGCGGATTTATAAAGAGACTTTCAGGATCATCCAAAAAGAGGAAGGAATGTGAATACGGCTTAAAAGATTTCAAAACCAGCGTTCTTGATCGATTCTTTGATTCGCTGGTTCATCCGGACCATCACCTTTGT
>VGRY01000145.1 GCA_016875195.1 Deltaproteobacteria bacterium | reverse complement strand
ATTTGTGAATATTGTGAGCAACGTCCCCTGGATTTCATTACTGGCGCGGGAAATACAAAAGTCAAAAATCAAACAGCGTTTATCCCGCGTCCAGTGAAGTGATTCGTTATGTGTTTCATCTGGGTATATTATTTTGTTCTATTCCGTTTTTCTATTTCTTCGGATAATCGGTTGTCTTTTTTATACTTTGTCGTGCTTGGATTCCCTTCAGCCCTGATAATACTTGGTTCATTAAGCGATGTTATGAATGACCAAAGAGTGTCAATATTGGTTCTTTTATCGTATTGACAGACAAAACCGTAATGCCCTGATAAGATTTTTTGCGTAGTAGATAGGTTTGTTTTTCCGTTATGCTCTATAAGTGCATCATAAATCGTCTTATATCTTGTCTCTGAATGAAACCAGTTTCTGTCATGGTCTTTTTCCATTTTCAGCATATCGGGGTGACGAAAATTATTTGTGGCGACTATAAAAGCGTTATCTTTCTCGGGTCTTCTAATTTTTATCATTCCAGCACACGCTTCAACAACTGCCATGTCTCTGCTTTTATCCGCCAGCAAGAAATTCTGTGCAGTAGAGAATTTAAAGTTTGATAATGAGTTCAAGGCTTCTTGAACTGTGGCACACTTCTCAAGAACAAAACGGTTTGCGAGTTCAAAGTTAATGCCGGGCTTGACCGATTTGCCGGCAACAAAGGCTGTTCCTATTGCCAGTCCCTTTTCATTCACGCCGTCACATTTGCCTATAAAGACATCTGACTGTCCTATAAAACTATAGGCACCTTTGGGAGAAACAAGGCAGCTTTCAGTGAATTTTTTGAAGGAAGGGGAATAATCATGATTTCTTCCAAAGGTAACCTCGGAACCATTAGAGGATGCGAGAACACTGCACTTTGGGATTTGAAATTCTTCAACCCCGATATTGAGTAAAAATGAAACAAGAAAATCATATGACCCATGACAGCCTTCGGCGAATCCCTTTATTTCCTCTAGTATTTCAGGGTAACAGTTATTTACTATTTTTTCGCTTCGCTTGCCAAAATCTAACGCGTTGGCCGAAAGTTTTGGGAGTTGTGAAATTCTGAATCCATGTTTATATATCAGTGACGCATAATGATGCCCCATTTCATAATGTGTCCCTCTTAGGGGTGGATGATACATAAATGCCTCACTTTCTATTTATCATATTTGTACACATAACATTATATTTTAAGTTTCTTCTATAGATGGAGGAATCATATATGGATTAAGGGGTAGTGTCAAGATATTTTTGGCTAAAAACCTTTGATTTTAGGCTGCGATTTCGGTATAATACTTCGAAATTTATTATACAGGATTTATATAATTTAGGAGTTTGTTATGCTAAGGAATTATGAAGCCTTTCTTGGGAGTAAAGGGAACCTCAAAACTCAATATATTCCTTACTACCTTAAATGGGTCTCGGATTGTTATGTTTTTTTAAACGAGCCCCTGTCCAACCGTTTAAACAGTGACCAGAAGAAACAGTTCCTTTCGGATATGGCAAAACGATATGAGGACTGGCAGGTTAAACAGGCTGACACCGCATTGAGATTATACGACTATTTTCTTTCAAAGAATATAACACCCACAATGGCTGAAACTTCCTCCCATAATGAGACCTGGAAGCTTCTTGAAGAGAAGATGCGCAATGCTCTGAGGCTTCGGCACAGATCGTTCAGCACGGAGAAGACCTATCTCATCTGGTTACGCAGTTTCAGGGCCTTTGTTACCGAGAAGCAGCCTGATCAGCTTGGGGGAAGAGATCTTCAGGATTTTTTGAGTCATCTGGCTGTTGAGAGGAAGGTTTCCTCTTCGACGCAGAACCAAGCCCTCAATGCCATCGTTTTTTTCTACCGCCATGTCCTGGACAAGAATATAGACCAGGAATTGAGTGCAGTGCGGGCTAAGCAAAGGAGACACCTGCCGGTGGTGCTTACGATTAAGGAAATCCAGAATATCTTCGATCAATTGTCAGAGACTTCCAAACGGATGGCCATGGTGATTTATGGAGGTGGTCTTCGGCTTCAGGAATGCTTGCAATTGAGAA
>VGRY01000144.1 GCA_016875195.1 Deltaproteobacteria bacterium | reverse complement strand
TGGAAGCCGGTGACGCCGCCGGGGCCGAGCGGCAGGCCCACACCATCAAGGGAGCTTCGGCCAATGTGGGCGGCGAGCGCCTCCGGGCCGTGGCCCTGGAGCTGGAGCAGGCGGGCAAGGCCGGCGATCTGGAGAGCATCAAAACGCGGATGGGTGACCTGAATGCGGCATTTGAAGAGTTTAGGAAGAAGGCGGAAGGGAAAGGTTGAAGACTGAGGGCTGAAGGAATGTCCCCCTCTGGAGGGGGTTAGGGGGGACAAAGAAGAAGGCGCGTGCGCCGGGGGGCAAACGTCCCTACCGATGACGGGTGGGCGGGTGTTGTAGGGGCGACCTGCCGGTCGCCCTTACCCAAATGAATATTTTTTCGCGGACATGAGGAGCCTGCGATGAGAGAAACACTGGAAGCCATTCATCAGTTGCGAGCCGACGGGGTAATCTCCGCCTACGCCATTGGCGGCGCGGTCGGCGCGACCTTTTATGTCGAGCCGATGGCGACCATGGACATTGGTGTGTTCGTGTCGTTCCAGGGCGCCCCGGATGACCTGCTGATCGACCTGTCGCCGCTTTACGGCTGGGCCGAAGCTCATGGCTTTGAAACGCGCGGGGAATATATTGTTCTTGGCGGCTGGCCGGTTCAATTCCTGCCGCCATCTGACGCCCTGGACCAGGAGGCGCTGGCCCGGGCGGTGGAGACGGAAGTGGAAGGCGTGAAAGCCCGCGTCATGACCGCTGAACATCTGGTCGCGATTGCGCTGCGAGTCGGGCGGGCGAAGGACTGCGCTCGAATACTCCAATTCATTGAAGCCGCTGCATTGGACGCGGCAGTACTCGAAGACATTCTGGCGCGCCACGGATTAGCCCGTAAATGGGCGGAGTTTGGCAGGCGGTTTCTGGAGGGGCAACCATGAACCGGCGGATGAAGGCTGTTTTGGAAAGCAAGCGCCAGGAGCGCGAGCGTTTGCGGGCATTGCCGCTCAACGACAAGATCGCCATGCTTGAGCGACTGCGCGACCGGGCTCTAAGAATTGGGGGCACTTCCCTGTTTTTTAAAGGGCAGAAGTCAGGAGTCAGGAGTCAGGAGACAGAATAAAAGGAATGGAACCACCCCCTGCCCCCGCCAGCGGGGGACAGGCGACCGCGAAAGCGGGTCATTTTTCCTTCTGAATGCTGACTCCTGAATACTGAATACTTTTCTTGAAAGGAGACGCACCATGCGCATCCTGATTGCTGAAGACGATTTCACCAGCCGCGGCATGCTGGCGGAGGTGCTGAAGAAGGCCGGGCACGAGCCGGTGGAGACCGCCAACGGCCTCGAAGCCTGGGAAGCGCTCCAGCAACCGGACGCGCCCCGGCTGGTCATCCTCGACTGGATGATGCCGGAAATGGACGGCCTGGAGGTCCTGCGCCGGGTCCGCGCCGTGGAAACCGACCGGCCGCCCTACATCCTCATGCTCACCTCCAGGACGGACAAGGCGGAGGTCATCGCCGGGCTGGACGCCGGGGCCAACGACTACCTGGCCAAGCCTTTCGACGTGGGAGAATTGCGCGCCCGCGTCGAGGTGGGCCGCCGCATGGTGGAGACGCAGGACGCCCTGGCCGGGAAGATCGGGGAACTGCAACGGGCGCTAACTGAGATCAAGACCCTGCGCGGCATTGTGCCCATCTGCGCGAGCTGCAAGAAGATTCGCGACGACGCCGGGTTTTGGCAGCAGGTCGAGGTCTATGTCCGCGACCACAGCGAGGCCGAGTTCAGCCACGGGATTTGCCCGGAGTGCATGAAGAAGCTGTATCCGGAATTGGCCGGGGAAATGGAGACCTGAAGTGGAACCACCGATGAACACGGATGGCAACAGATAATGAAAGGCGCGGCCCCATCCGTGCTGATCCATGTTTATCCGTGGTACAATTCCAGGGAGGTAACGACATGAGTGAAAACAAGAACAAGGCGACGGCCGTTGTGGTCAACGACGATACGACCCAGCTTGGCATCCTGTCCGGGCTGGCGCGCAAGGCGGGCCTCGAGCCCCTGTCTTTTACCGGGGCCGAGGCGGCGCTGGCCGCCATGAAACCCGAAGACCCGCCCGACATCATCGTCACCGACCTCTACATGCCGGGCCTCGACGGCTGGCGGTTCTGCCGCCTGC
>VGRY01000143.1 GCA_016875195.1 Deltaproteobacteria bacterium | reverse complement strand
TGGCGATACCGGATCTCAATGTCGGTCAGGCCATGCCACTTCTCCGGAAGGGGGCGAAGCGATTTTCCGAGAAGACAGAACTTCTGGACCTGAAGGGTAAGCTCCCCCGTTTTCGTCCTGAAAACGGTCCCTTCCAATCCGATGAAATCCCCGATATCGAATCTCTTAAAGAACCGGAAGGGTTCTTCACCGATGCTCTCTTTCTGAAAGTAAGCCTGTATCTTTCCATCCCGGTCCTTGACCTGGATAAAACTGGTCTTGCCAAAATTCCGGATGGCCACAATTCTTCCCGCAAGGCAGAACCTTTCAGGGATGGATTTGAGTTCCTCTTCCGACAGGGAACCATAAGCCTTCAGAAGGTCTCCGGAGGTGTGGGTCACCTTGAAATGATTAGGAAAAGGGTTGACCCCTTCGTTCTTCAAGGCTTCCAGTTTTCGTATCCTCTGCTGAATCAGTTCATTCGTCTCATCCATCTCTGCCGCCACATTCCCCTGATTAAAAATAAAAGTAAGATTGAGGGGTTACCCACTTATATCAAGATTAAATAAACTAACCCATTTTCAAAACTCCGTCAAGTTATTAGGACTTTTTGCCGATGGATCAGGGAAGGATTCTCTGGATTTTGCCTACCAGATCATAGGGAAGGGCCTGGGTGATCAGGGCCTTGACCCAATCTCCGGGCCGGGCCTTGCCTTTCAGAAAAACGCAGCCATCGATCTCAGGGGCCTGGGTTTGAATTCTTCCTCTGAGGACGGTTCTTTCGCTATCCATTCCCTCGACCAGAACCTCTGCTTTTCGGCCCACCATCCTTCGATATTTTTTGAGCGAAATCTTCTTTTGAGCCTCCATCAGGATTCTGAGCCGTTCTTCTTTTACTTCTTCAGGGACTGGGTTGGAAAGCCTGAAGGCTGGCGTTCCCTCTTCAGGGGAGTATTGAAAAGCCCCAAGATGATCGAACTGAGCCTCTTCGACGAAATGGAGCAGGGCATTGAACTGACTTTCGTTTTCTCCTGGAAATCCTACGATGAGGGAGGTTCGAAGCGCGATCTCCGGGATGAAGGTTCGAATCTTCCCAATGAGGTCCTGAATCTCCCGGCCTTTTGATCGCCGGCCCATCCGCCTGAGGATCTGGTCATCGATGTGCTGGATGGGGAGATCGAGGTAGGGGCAGATCTTCTCTTCCCGTGAGATGAGTTCGAGAAGACTCTCCGTGAAACGGGCTGAACTGGGGTAGGCGTAGAGGATCCGGATCCATCGAAGCCCTTCCACCCTGACCAATCCTTTGAGAAGTCCTTCAAGAGAGGTTCCATCCCTGAGGTCTTCTCCGTAGGCGGTCGTATCCTGTGCGATCAGGGTCAACTCCCTGGCCCCCTGATCTGCCAGCCTCTTGGCCTCTTTCAGGATGGAAGGAATCCTTCTGCTCCGGTAAGGTCCCCTGATCTTTGGGACGGTGCAGAAGGTGCAGGTCCGTGAGCAGCCCTCCGCAATCTTCAGATAAGCGGTAGATGGAGGAGTGGAGAGGATCCGGGGGGTCTGGTCGTTATAGAGAAAGGTTTGCCCGGAGAGAAAGCTCTTTCTCTTTCTTTTCTGTGTAATGAGATGTGGAATTTTGTGAAAGGATCCTGTGCCGACGAAGAGATCCACCTCCGGCAGCTCCTTCTCCAGGATCTTGCCGTAGCGCTGGGGAAGACAGCCGGAGACGATGAGGAGACGACAGCGCCCCTCTCTTTTATAAGGAGTGAGCCGAAGAATGGTTTCAATCGCTTCCTGTGAGGCATCCTTGATAAAGGAGCAGGTGTTGACAATGATGACCTCACCCTTTGAAGGATCGGTGGTGAGGAAATGTCCCTCTTCTGAAAGGAGGCCGAGGATCACCTCGGAATCGACCAGATTCTTCGGGCACCCCAGGCTGACGAGGCAGACGGTCTCTTTCATGGCATTTCATTATACCTTACAGATGCCCAATGTCCAATCGGTCATTTATAACCCCCCTTCGTTACCCCTTAAATTAAGGGGAGACGAAGGGGGGTTAATAAATCCTTGTTTTGTCGTTTGAAAAGTTGCAAAATAGATTACAAATTCCACAAATAACGCCGAATTTCACGAATTCGGTCGTAGGGGGTTAAATGGGTCTCATTCAGAAACAGTATGACTCGTTAAGAAAGAAGATCAAAAAGTCGGAACTTGAAAATCAGAGGCGCGCCTTCAGAGAGACCCACAACCGTCAAAAGCAGAAT
>VGRY01000142.1 GCA_016875195.1 Deltaproteobacteria bacterium | reverse complement strand
CAATATCTTCCGGCTCCAGGTATGGGTACAACTTCAGAATCTCATCCTTGGTCCGTCCGGATGCCATGAGACCAACGATTGTCCCCACTGTGACACGGAGCCCGCGAATGCATGGCTTGCCGCCCATAACGCCCGGATTAAAAGTAATTCGGTCGAGAGTCTTCATACCTGCCTCCACATTTATGAAATAGGATAGCACGAAATGAACCCGAACTCCATATCTTATTTTCTTCCTCCCCTCATACCCATTGTGTTTGAAATGTTGTGACCATCCGGTATCGGAGAATTAAAAAATCGAATGTAGGTTCGATTTTTGCTCCTTCAGCAAAATCCCCCATATCCAGCCCGCTTTTTCCCTTTCTGCTCCTCCTCAACGATCTCCCGCCCGATCAGCCAGTTGGCGACAACCTGCGTGGTGTTTATCGAGCAAGCTGCGGTAACACGAGCCGATTCCAGTATCTGCTTGACACGCTCATATAATTCCAACCTTCTCTTTCCGGACATACACTCCCTTACCTAACCAGGAGACATTCATATTCTCCTGAAGTGTGATGGTTAACGACTAATGTGGGCTCGTCCCCGATTTTCTTTTCCCCTTATTTTCATTAGCTGTATTTCAAAATTACAGGAACGTCCCGGAATACGGAATACCCTTGGCCCTATTTTTTTAGTAATGGCCCAAAACTGCAAATATTAAGAAGTTGCTTCAGAACCTACGTCCCGTTGTTCGCTACGTCCCGTTGTTCGCCCCTGCGTCCTATATCGCCAGAAAAGGTTATATCCTAACCTTATGAAATTGTTAATAAATAAAATGCTTGACATGTCAAGCAGAAAATACTAATATTTAAATACCTCCACGCCTTATGGCGTTGGACATGGCTTCTGATCCCGTGAGCCGGTTAATCACGGGGTTTTTATTTTTGGACCCAGATTCTTTTCCCAAGGCTACAGTAACGCTGAACATCTTTCAATCTTGCCTTGTATGCAGTTGAAAATTTCCATCCACCACTGAGACGGGGTTCCAGCCAAATTACATAAGAATCCGATAGAAGAACATACAGTCTGTTAAGCGGCCTTCCACCTCCGCTTGGACTTGGCGTAAGCCAGCACCCTGTTCCAGGTATTTGCCCCGCAATGATCTCTTTAATCCACCGGATTCGTTTTACGCGCTCCAGATCCAGTTTGTCTTTTCTATCAGGGTATCTTATTCGATTACTGGATGTGTAAAAAGCATGCTCAAAACGGTCTTCCCAGAAATAGACTGATTCTCCGTCATGGGCCTTACAGATTCCATACCGGCCAGAGGTTACATAGATTTCTCTGTATAATCGACGCGCGATATCTTCGATCTCAGCGACCTCAAGTCTTTCAATGGAAACAATCAGATCATTCAGATCCATGAGGTCAGGCATCCTGTCATTCTAATTGGATGTGAAAAATATTGAATTTGCAGATAGCTGGGCTGGACGACTGCACCGTTAAAGAACTATATCCACATTTGTTTGCTATGTAAGTTGCCAGCTCGGCTTTTGGTGTTCCTTTTGTCAACCCACACCAAGAAGCGGAAACTGATCCAGTAAGCAAATCGCAGAGTTGACTCAATGGTGTATGCTTTGAATCTATAACCGTCAAGTCCTTAATCTCTGCTTTTCCCTTTACTGTTTTTTCCAACACTGACCGCAGTTCAGAGTAACGGTTTGCACCTTTGTTCTGCTGGTAATCCACAAGAATTAAATACTGGTTACCCTTCAGCAGCCATTTTTCGAGCATCTCATAATAGAACTTATAGAAACCCAATTCCCAGTCGCCACCATGATACTTCTCGGGATTGACTTTGGTCCGGTTCACAACGATGACTCGATAAAGAAGAGACTCTTGTTCAAAGAAAAAATCTACCAAACGTTTATAAGCTTCCAGTCGGATGGCGCTTACCTTGTTCCATTTTATCTCGGAACGCAGATTAAGAGACCGACACAGGGCGCGAAATTGACGGGTTAACTCCAGTTTTTCAGTACGGGGAACCCACAACCCTCCGATGGACATGTATGTATGATGCCCCGGCCCTTCATGGCGGCTTTCGTCACAATAGACTACATATTCCATTTAACCTATTTCACCTCACATCTTTTCTTGATAGTGGACTCAAGCCATTTGTTTCACACCCACCATCTTCTTCAGAACAAGCCCTATAATCGCTTCATAAATAGCATCTTTTGTATTTTCTCTAATTTCCTTTACCATTTTTACAAATCAATAACCGAGAGCCTCCACGTCTTCCTGAAGTGTGAT
>VGRY01000141.1 GCA_016875195.1 Deltaproteobacteria bacterium | reverse complement strand
GGTTCTAAAAATCCCGTCCCAGATCATCAAGCCAATCAAGACCTGGCATCAGGTGGAAAATAGTGACTGAAAAAATCCCAACCCCGCATAAACAGGGCATTTTTTTCAACAAACTGCGGAAGTTGGGCTAGGTTGGAGGTTCGAGTCCTCCTCGGGGAGCCAGAATAAAAAAAGGGGATCTCAATGGTCCCCTTTTTTATTCTTGTTTCTTCAAATGGAGGACTCGAAGCGAGGATTCGGCCGACCAGGTGGGAGGAGGAAGGAATCCGAAGGGGAGGTTACGCAGGGAGCAACAGATTGTTTCGGCCGTAGTGACCGCTCGCTCCAGCGCCTTGGTTCGGCACCATCTGCCGTTTGGGTTTATTATTGTTTATCTCAACCGTTCAGGCGCCGAGACAAGCGCGCTGGGCTTCGCTCAGCGCCCCCTCCAAGGCCTTATTGGCCTCTCTGCAGTATTGACGTCTTGCTTAGCAATATCCGTGGTCCCCGAGAGTGCTTGAAGCCTGCCTTTTCGGCAGTTCTAAGAGTGCTCTCGAAAGCCGCCTTCGAGACATGGAATGGTGGCTCCACAATGAGGACTTTTCCCGTTGGTTTCAAGAGCCTCGCTATTTCGGTAAAGAATTCGTCCTTGTTCGGAACCTCGTGGACCATATAGAACAAGAGCACAAAGTCCACTTGCTCGGCGACACCTATGCTGTTCCCCTCGCACTTGTGCAATGCGATCCGGTTCTCGAATTCTGTCTCCCTAATCTTGCGCCGGATCTTCTCCAGCATTCCCTCCTGAAGGTCAACACCAATGACTCGACCTGTACTCCCAACCAGTTGCGCCATGGTCAATGTGAAGAAGCCTGGGCCACAGCCGACGTCCAGGGCAACTATTCCCTCTTGGATGTAGGGTGCCAATATCTTCAGTGGATTTTGCAACAACCGTCTAAAGACATTGTCCAGGCTGCCTGCTCTTTCAACTGGGCACACGCGCCCGCGGTTGGTGTTCATGTCCCGTTCACTCCTTTGACAAACGCCAGCGTCACTGACGAGGAGCACCGAATCGTAAAAACAAACCTAAAACCGATTTGCATACCACATCACAACGCAAGCTAAAAAAGCCCCGCGTGCTCCTCGTTCACATGCACGCAGTTGTTAGTCAGAGTTTATTTCTTGGCATCCTTTATCTTCTTTATCTTCTTGCCTGCATTCCAAGCATTGCCCAAACAGTTTCCGATTGGCCAGAACCGATTATCCGGCATTGTTAAGAGGAAAGGCTTTATTTTCTCAATGTCGGGTTTACCATCAGTTAAATACCTATCCTCTGTATATATGTTTATAATTTCTGCTATAAAAAAAGAATTCGTTGGAAGATTAACTGTCTGAGTAACTTTACATTCAATGGAAAGTGGACAGCTTTGTATCAATGGTGCAGACTTAAGTTCTCCATAATATACCTCAAAAAGATCAGATTTATCGGCCCGTTTTGCTAACACCAATCCTACATAGTCAGTTATTTCAACCATATCTGATGAGGGTAGGTTGACACTGAATTCCCCGGTGTCAATTATAGCTTCATGAGAAGCATTGTTTTTATTAACGCAAATACCAAGCATGGCAGGACTGAAGTTCACTCGTGTCAGCCAGCCTAATGCCATAAAGTTAACTTTTCCTTTGAGATGAGTGCCCAGAATGGTCTGTGCCCATGGTAAACAAAATAAATTCTTCTGTTCAAATTTTATTTTCATAATACCCTCCGTCGATCATAATTGACGAAATAGCCATTAGCATTAATATAAATTCTGTCTAACGAAAAGGGTGAGGCGGCGGGCACCCATCTTAAAATTAGGCAGAGCTATTCACGCTCGCCTCGACCCGCTGGTTATGTGAATCGTGTTTCCGTAGTTTCTTTACAGTAATTGTCGAAAATCAGCGAAGAAGATTCCTAAAACGAAAAGAATCGTACTTATAATAATGGTTCCGTATCCAAACAACTTAATTCCCTCAGCAGACCATCGAGGAGCAAATATACTAATAAGAAAGCCAGAGCTGAATGTCCCTTCAAGTATTTCAGCTCCTCCCCACCGTACTACCCACAGCCAAAATACTAAATCAACCACGTATGCGATTGTCCACCAGGTCAGTGACATTGTTTTTCGAATTGATTTCTATTGCCACATAACGTTTTGCATAACATGCGCGGGCAACTACCTAGCCCAACCAGACGCGGCATATCGGTTCACCAAAGAAGTCGTGACACCCAAAAACCGTGCAACACTCGCCCCCGTATGTCCGTATTGCTGTACCGCCAGTTGACAAAATACTTTGATCCCTGCGGATACCTC
>VGRY01000140.1 GCA_016875195.1 Deltaproteobacteria bacterium | reverse complement strand
AAGGGACCAGCCCGCTGAGTTCTGTCTCCATCGCGCATCTACCTCGCCCGATCAGCACAGATGGACTCTGGGCAGCTACTTCGGCTAGGAAATGCTCTACTAATACCGTCTTACCTACCCCAAAATCGGTATCTTTTCAATAAGTGGGGGCCGACGGGGGTCGCAGACCATAGGCATCAAGCTAAGCTCCGGCTGGCTGGAGTTGATTGGGTGGGACCAGGCGTTCCAACTGACGCAACGTACTCGGCGTTTTGCGGCGTTTGGTCTTGCCGCCCAAGCGTTGCAGGCGCTGGTCGAGTTCGGTCAAGGCGCCTTCCAGGTCGCCGGCCGCCAGGCGTTGGGCGATGCGCAGCACATGCCGGCGCAGGATGTGGGTGGCTTTGACGAGGCTCAATTCCGCCGCGGTGGTCAGCCGGTGCTGGGCGGCCAGAAAACAGAGCAGCACCGCGCCGATCAATTTGGCGTACAACTCACACAGCACGCGTTCCCGGCGCAGGCCCGCCACGCGATCGACCGCGAACTCGCTTTTCCAGAGTTTGAAGACCAGTTCGACTTGCCAGCGCACCGGGTACAGGAGCGCCACTTGCTCGGCACTGAGCAGGGTGGCGGGGACGTTGGTCATGTAGATGTTCCAGGCCAGCAAGGCCAGATAGCGGGCCGTGGGTGTGCTGCGGCCCTTGCGGCGGGCGTTGGCGGTGGCCCGTTGGCGCCGGCGGTCCACCACTTCTTGCGGCAGCCGCACCGCGATAATGCGGCACGGCAGGCGGTGGGTGTTACCGACCAGGAGGTCGCGTTCGCTGAGGCTGGCCGTTTCGCTTTGCAGCCAAGCGAGCAGATCCACCGGTGCCGTCGTGGTGGCATCCCGCAAGCCCACCTGCAAGTCCAGCCGCGGCAGGAAGTACGCCTGCTGGGCGGCGGTGGTCTGAAAGCGCTCCAACTTGAAGTAACCCAGATCGGTCAGGCGCAGGACGCCGGGGCGCAGCGTGCTCAGATCGGCGTCATAGGCCTGATCCGGGTCACACCCGGTCTGGAAGACCACCTGCTCGAGCTCACCCGTCAGGAAGTTCAGCAGCAGTTGCACTTTCAGGCACGCGACCGGCCCGTCCCCGCCACTCCCCGGATAGGTCTCCTTGAGCGTGGCGGGCAGGGCGATGCAACTGCTGTCCAGAATTTCCACTGCCGTGAACTGGCGCAAGATGGCCACCGCCAGGGGTACGCGCTGCTGAAACCACCGCAGGCTTTCCTGGCAGAGCGCCGCAAACAGCTTGACGGCTGCCTCGTTGATGCGCTGATCCAGCCCTTGCGCGCTGATCGCGACGTCGAGATCCGCGGCCGTCTCCGCCAAGTCGTTGAGGGAGGCCGTGGGCCGTTCACTCCAGCCCAACACCAGGGTCTCCACAAACACGGCACCCGTCAGCTTGGAACGCCGGATCACGAACTTGGTCTGCCGAGCGGTCGTCTCGGCCGTCTGCTCAAAGAACGTGCGAAACGCCTGCGCCATGGCGCCCTGGTCGATCATAGTGGTTCCCTCCCGCAGTGTGTGGTGGGTAGCATGATGCCATAAGCGCACCAGAAAATCAACTGTCGGAACGGCGGGACCGTTAGCTTGATGCCTATGGGGTCGCAGACCCCCTGAAAGCAGGCTCGTAGGCGGTCTGTGACCGCCGTTTCCCCGGATTATTGAGAGGATACCAACAATCGTATCTTTTCAATAAGTGGGGGCCGACGGGGGTCGCAGACCCCCTGAAAGCAGGCTCGTAGGCGGTCTGTGACCGCCGTTTCCCCGGATTATTGAGAGGATACCCAGCAATCCCTTCTCGCATAAATCGTTGAGATCGCCCTGACACGAATTTCACGAATTTGCACTAATTTACCTTTTTCATGCCACGAATTACACGAATTTTCACTGATCATTTTCCTTTCGTGTCAATTCGTGCAACCTGTTCTGAGCGCAGTCGAAGGGTTCATGACGGAGATTACTTCACCACCCGCTGGTGCTGGAGCGATTCGGCGCCGAAATTTAATAAGATGGCCAACCGGAAGCCGGTCGCCGTCGGACGGTACAAAATCTCGGACATGCATCCAGACCTTTCTTTTGCCACGAATTACACTAATTTGCACTAATTCCCTTGTTTTCTTCGTGTCAATTCGTGCAATTCGTGGCGAAGTCTTCCCTCAGTTCGTCCGCTGGTAGATCTGCCGCAACTCCTCGGGCGTGCTCACCCGCTTCAATCCCTCGTGGATCGCGCGCAGCAGGTACACGTCCTGGATCGGGCCGATCTCCGGCAGCAGGCGTAGGCCGTCGGCGCCCCACCTCAACTCCAGACCCAGGGTG
>VGRY01000139.1 GCA_016875195.1 Deltaproteobacteria bacterium | reverse complement strand
GCCATGTTGCATGGCCGAAGCCGCAACCCACATATCGTTTGTCGGAATCGGCCTGCCCTTTTTCTTTAAGTCGCCGAAAACCTTTGCATAATATTCGGCGGTATCTTCGTCCATTGAAAGCACCTGTACCCGGGGAGATTCAAGAAACAAATTAAGTTCCCTTCTGTTCACTTCTTCTTTACCTCCGGCTCTGAAACCGGTTTTGTCAAAAGTTATATCCCCTCTCCCCTTGGGGGAGAGGGTCAGGGTGAGGGGTGAGAAGGGCATCTCGGATGGTCTCCAAAACGCCTTTTAAGTTGCTGAAAACCTGGTTATCCCAGAATCGCAGCACCTTATACCCTTCAGCCCGGAGCCATTCATCACGAATCCTATCGCCTGGATGGAGTGCGTGTTGACCTCCGTCCAACTCTATGACCACTTTCTTTTCGAGGTTCACAAAATCCACAACATATCTGCCAACGGGTTGTTGACGACGAAACTTGAAACCTTCTATCTGTCTGTCTCTCAGATACCTCCACAAATGTCCCTCTGTATCCGTAGAGTGTTTCCTGAGTCTTCTTGCTACGCCCGTCAGGCCTTTCACCCTCACCCTTTTCCCTCCCCCCTCAAGGGGGAGGGTTTTCCTTGTCTTTCCGTATGTTCCAGATCGGTTTTTCATAGAACTTTTGACAATATCTAACTAATCCCCATTCCCCTATTTAACGAATTCCTATTCGACTAATTGACTATTCAACCATTCACCTAGTTGGGCAAAAACTCCTCCAATACTGGCACGATCTCCTTCGTAAACTCCTGCAATCGTTTCTCGGCATCTTCGACCTGCTCCCCCGGCAGCACAGGCGTGATCAGGCGCACCAGGGCGCCGTCGGTCCTTTGCCTCGTCAGCGCGTCCCAGAAGGTATAGAACTTCAACTCCCAGGCATTAGTCAGGATGCGCCCCCGGGCCGGGAACCAGAAATACGCCACCTGCTTATATCCGCTCTTTTCCATGATCGCCGGGGTTACCCGGATGGACCGGCCTGTCCCTTCGAGTGGTACCTGCGCTTGACCCGCCTGATGGAAGGACCACCCGCTCCCGGGGAGGCAGGTTTCGGGAGGGTCAATCGCCCTGCCCTTCCGCCGACTTTCGTGATTTATATTACCCACTTTGTGCATGGCAGGAAGTGGGTTTATTGAATTATTTAAGAGCGTTCCCTTATCTGTACCTTTTCGATTAACCGTGCATTAGCGCGAATGGATGAGTCCCTGGCAAAATAAGTTATGCACCGTGAGAATCAACGTCCCCAATGAGATGACATGAGAAGAAAAGTGAAAGTTTTCAACAACGTCCCCACCGCCAGGGCCAGAACATCTAATTCAGTTGACTTCATCTGTCACAAGCAGTAATATTGGTGTTTAGGAGGTGTCAGATGTCTAAAATCATTGAAGCTGTCTTTGAAAATGGGATATTAAGACCTTTAACCGAACCCCATCTTACGAACCACCAGCGAGTCAGGATAGAGATTCTCTCGGGAGATGATAAATCCTCGGTTGAATCTCAAAAAAAGACTCTATTGGAATTCGCGGGGGTCGGAAAAGGTCGTTTTACGGATGTCGCCAGAAACCATGACCGATATCTCTATCCAAAGGATTGACTCTATGCCCCGGGATAGAATCTTCGTAGATACGAGTGCATGGTATGCAATTATTGACAAGAACGACCGTGATCACAAGGCTGCAGTAAAGAAGGTCCGTATTTTGGATCGTCCCCTTCTAACAAGCAATTATATCTTCGATGAAATATTAACATTGCTCAAAACAAGATTGGGACCCTCAATAGCTATTCCATTCGGCCAAAAGTTGTGGGATCAAGAAGCTTCAGCTTTGGTTCGAATAACCGAAGAAGATGAGGAGAAAGCTTGGGGGATGTTTCGCCAATACGAAGATAAAGGTTTTAGTTTCACAGACTGCACGTCCTTTGCTTTAATGGAGCGTCTTGACATAAATACGGTTTTTGCCTTTGATGACCATTTTGTTCAATACGGCAAATTCGTGATTCTGTGAAATGTTCTTAATTCGTTTATTCGGGTCAGACCAAGATAGCTTATTGAGTCCCATTTCCCATTTGACCATTCACCTGTAACCTGCAACTTGAAACCTGTGACCTTTAAATTGAGACCTAGGACCTGCAACTTGGAGCTTGTGGCCTACTTCTTTTATGACTTGTGACTTTCTACGGACGGTGGACTATGGACTATGTGCTATGAACCATCAGTTAGGATCTAATGGAATAGAAGAGAGTCTTCATGGCGTTCATAAAAATGCTTTCAAGATTGGGAGACTTGAAGTTTTTTCTTCTCCTTTTGAGCTTAATACTCATTATCCCATCTCCACTGCTTCCGATAATCCCATAGACTCTTTTTTTACGGGATTAAGCATGTGCAAGTTTATTTGCCATAACCAAGGAGTTTAAATCAATACTTTATTATCATTGCCTGACCCCAGACACA
>VGRY01000138.1 GCA_016875195.1 Deltaproteobacteria bacterium | reverse complement strand
CAGTGTTCTGGCTCCAATTTTTTGAGCAATCATCATGGCCGATTGACCCGCATGAGATAATGAAAATCGCCCAATATGATCCTCCCCCTTCCCCGCCCCGGTCTATTAATAGGGCGGGACCGGGGGATGGGGGAGCTTGCTATAATATAGAAAGCAACAGATGGCCAATAAATAAAGGTTGGCTATACTCTTTCTTGTTTGGTAAATTAGCAAGTTGGTTAAAGCCAAAACAAAGAAAGGAGTATAGCCATGGAAAATCATAACACAAAAAAGGTTCGGAGAGTCAACGAAAAAACACTCATTGTCACAGTGGATATCAGTAAAATTAAGCATACAGGGTACTGCAGATGTCCTGACGGGACCGAGGTAAAGCCCTTTGATTTTTTCAACAATGGTAGGGGATTTCAGGAGTTTTGGGGTCGGGTGTGTCAAACGATGAAGGTTTATCAATTGGAGGAGGTGGTAGTAGGGTTTGAATCGACAGGGCCTTATGGAGAACCTCTTTTCCATTTTTTGAAGAGCAAGGGGGTAAAACTGGTTCAGGTGAATCCTTTTCACACCAAAAGGTTGAAAGAACTTCAAGGCAACTCTCCCGCTAAGACAGATCAGAAAGACCCCAAGGTGATCGCGGATATTATAGAGCTGGGTCATGCTCTGAGCGTAGTTATTCCTGAGGGAGTATCTGCTGAGTTGAGGAGGTTGACGCACGCGAGAGAAAGGAGTCTTCAGCGGCGCACCGCTCTTTTGAATCAGCTTCAGGATCTGGTTTTTTTGATCTTTCCTGAGTTTTTGCAAGTGATGAAAGACATCAAGGGCAAGACCTCTCAGTATCTTTTGAGCCAGTATCCAATCCCTGAAGATATTCTGGCCAAAGGGGTGGATGATCTTACTCAGATTCTCAGAAAGATCAGCAAGGGAAAACTGGGAAGAGGCCGTGCTGAAGAGCTGTATCGGGTTGCCCAGGAGTCCGTAGGGATAAAAGAGGGGCGGAGGGGGATTGTGTTGGAGGTAACAGAGTGTCTGTTGGCGATAGGAGCCTCTGAGCGGTTTATTGGAGCAGTGGAGAAAGAGATGGCCGATTATCTGCGAGAAATTCCTTACAGCCGATGTATTTTGTCGATTAAGGGAGTAGGAAAGGTGACCGTAGCTGGTCTGATTGGTGAAGTGGGAGACTTTGGGCAGTTTAGAACCCTTTCGGAGATTACCAAGCTTGCGGGGTTGGATCTTTTTGAGATAAGTTCTGGAAAACGGAAGGGGAAACGGCGAATCTCCAAAAGAGGGCGGTCCCTGTTGAGAAAGTTGTTGTTCTTTGCGTCGATCAATACAGTAAGGAGGGGTGGAGTGATGCGGGAGACCTATCAGAGATACATTGGAAGAGGGATTCCTCGGAAAAAGGCTCTGGTCGCTATATCTCGGAAACTTCTTAGAGTGATATTTGCGCTTGTTCGTGACCATAGTCAATTTTCCAAAGATGATTCGGTATCCTATCAGTTCGAGGAGGCAGCTTAAAGTAAAGGGTTCTTAGCGTGGAGGCGGAGAGATTATCACCTACCTAATTTAAGGCGATTTAATCGACCTTCAGGGGGAGCATATATAACTCTCCGCCTGCACCTTAGCCTCGATTAGCAAGGTTAGGGCTCAATTGAGACCCTCAAATTACCAGGGTTAGGCAAGGTGCGATACCTAAGAATTTCCAAAAAGTACCTCCTGAAAAAAGTACTTGACAAGAATAAACCAGGGTGAGGGTGGGGGGTGAATAATTGAACCCATTCCCCCCTCACCTCAATCCTCTCCCACCAGGGGAGAGGAGGTATTTTCAAGGAATTTCGGATTTAAGAGAAAAGAAGGAGGAATCATGGATCATTCCAAAAACCAGAAACTGACACGGAGACAGTTTATAAAAGGAGCGGCGGTTGTGACCGCAGCCCCTTTGGTAATGGATGTGCTCCCTTTTTACGGAACCTTGGCACATGCTTCCAGTGAAGCCGACCTTGTGATCGCCAAAACTGGATCTCCCACGAAACTGCTCCAGGCGGCCATGGCTCCTATAGGAGGAATGGGGCGATTCGTGAAAAAGGGGCAGAGGGTAGTGATCAAGGCAAACATCGCCTGGGCGAGAACACCCGAACAAGCCTGCACCAACAACCCGGAGCTTCTATCTGCATTAATCAAGATGTGCTATGAAGCAGGGGCAAAGCGGGTCGCTGTCTGGGACCACACCTGTGATAATTATCAGTTCTGTTTTTCAAGATCAGGACTTAAAGAAGCCGGACAGAAAGCGGGAGCGGATGTCCTCTCCGGCCATGGGCGGAATGTCTATAAACAGGTTGAGATTCCCAAAGGGAAGAAGCTGAAATCTGCGGAAGTGCTCCGGGACGTCCTGGAAACGGATGTCTTCATCAATTTTCCTATTCCCAAACATCACTTTGCAACAGAACTCACCCTCGGAATGAAAAACTTCATCGGGATTGTCTGGGATATGGAGTTACTCCATAAGATAGACCTTCACCAGTGCATTACTGATA
>VGRY01000137.1 GCA_016875195.1 Deltaproteobacteria bacterium | reverse complement strand
ATTTCCAAATTGAATCCTGTCTCTGAGTACCTCATTTTTTTTCCTCTAAATGTTAACTTGTTAATATTTTCACGTGATTTTATATACTAAAAACTTAACACTCTTTTAAAGACAAAAAATGTTTTTTCGAAACGTTTTTTTCTGCCATGCTTCATCATTAAAACTTTTCCCTTTAATAGGAAGGCTTCAATTCAAATGCTTCCTGAGATTGATAAAAGGGGAGCGGTCAAAACCAATGGCCTTGAAGAATGAAAGCATATCACCGGCATCCCATCGCACAGAAGTATGGATATCGTGGATCCCCTTTTTTCTAAAAAATGAAAAAAGCGTTTCAGCCAAGGTTCGTCCAATTCCAATTCCCATCTGCTTTGGATCTACTCCTACCACTTCGATCCAACCGCTCTGTTCCAGACCAAAGCCTTCTCCCTTGATCTCCCCGATGATGAAACCCACTACGTGACCGTCCTTCAATGCAACAAAACCCAAGGCTTCTTCTTTTTTAAGATGACGCCCGACCATTTGAATCCATTTTTTTGAAACTTTTTTCTGCAAAATGGATTCTTGGATAGAGACGATTTCAGGGGCATCTTCGGCCTCTATTTTACGGACTTTGATCTCTTTTCCCATCTCCCACTCAGTCGATCCGAATAATCTTGACGTGCTTTCCCACCCATTCCGGAGGAAGATAAACCCGGCCACTATTTCCGCTCTGCTTGACTTCCTTCTCGATCATCTCCTCACCATAGACCTCGAACTTTGACTTGTTGTGAACGGTAATCGAGGAAGGCGGGAGATCAAGGTCGGGTTCTTTTCTTTGTATCATACCATCCCTTGGGCAATCATTCCGTGTTAACTATTTCTCAGTTACAATGTATCTATAATGGAGCGTCTAACCGTTGTCAAGAAAAAAATCAGAAAAAGGCGTATAATTACTTGTTACATATAATATAGCTACAAAGTAATTATAAAAAGGATAAAAAACGTTGTCAAGTAAAAAATATAACGAAGAATTGCGGTAGAGGGGGAGATAGCTTCTAAAGCATTTTAACGTATCGATCTTTTTCCTGAAAAACCTTTCCCAATTTCATCAGATGGTCTAAATGTTTTTTCATTAATGCCCGCTCGCCAAGTTCGAAAAATGCCTTGGGTTCTCGCTCTCGGCCGTAAACGATCCATGCCCCAACGATCTCCTCCATGGTCCTGGGTTGAATCAAAAAAACAAGTAACCTCCGGTTCCGTTCATGGATGACATTCAAATAATCGTCCCAGAGCTTTCCTGGATCTCCTTTAAATACCCCTTCTTCATGGCTGGTCAGGAAAACTTCAGCGGGCAATTTTTTCAAAAGGTTGATAGATTCGATCGTCTCCTCAATGCTCGAATCGAGGTTGCCATACCACGGACCAAACCGTGTGAGATCGTAGTCTCCCATAAAAAGGACTTTGGGCTCTCGAAAAAAGAAGGCGAGGTGGCCAGAAGTATGTCCTGGGGTGGAGATGACATCGACCGTGACCCCATCTAATTGAATGACCTGGCCACCCTGGAGAAATTGCGATGGTTTTCTTGGCTTAAAGTGGAACTCTTCCTTAAGAAATTGGTCCCAATACTGACGGTAATCTTGTTGATCTATTTCATACCAATCCAGAAAGGTTTCTAAACTTGAAAGAAGAGCCGATTCTTTATCCGATATCCATAGGGGTAGATCATCGAACAGATCAAGATGCATGAGATGATCCTCGTGAGCATGGCTGAGCCAGACCATCTTGACCCCATGATCTTTACGCAGTTTTAAAAGTCTTTCCCGATCTGAGGCTGGGTCGATGAGAACGCCTGCCCCTTCGATATATACGGAGTGGCAAAAAGGATATTTCCCTTTATTCTCCCCTGGGATGAACCAGATCGGACCAAAATGTTCTTCTTTCATGATCCTTATCTCCAGATGAATCTATCGTGGAATTTTGACATCCTACGGCACAGTCTCTAAGGGAGAAGAGTTTTGATGACAGCAATGATGATGCTGCGAAAGAGACCGATGAAGGGATTGAGCAATCCCAGGAAGAGCAGGCCGATCATAATGAAGAAACCGTAAGGTTCGATACGGGCAAGGAAATATTGGGTTTCTCTGGGCGCGAACCCCTGCAGGATTTTTGAACCATCCAGTGGAGGGATGGGAATGAGGTTGAGGGCTGCCAGGGTAATATTGATATGAGCAAGGGTATGGACAACGACAGCGGATATTCCAAAGGGAGACAAGCCCAGGAGCCTATGAATGAGCAATGCCATGAAAGCCAATAGGATATTGGCGATGATTCCTGCTGATGAGACGAGAATGAGCCCTTTTCTCCGGTCAGAGATATTGTTGAGATTGACGGGAACGGGTTTTGCCCATCCGAACCCTACCAGAAAGAGCATGAGCGTTCCGATGGGGTCGAGATGCTTAATCGGATTGAGGCTCAATCTCCCCATCCATTTTGCTGTCGGGTCCCCCATCCTGTGGGCTACCCATCCATGTGCCACTTCATGGATCACCACGGAATAGAGAAGGGGAATAATGAGTAGCAGGAAAGC
>VGRY01000136.1 GCA_016875195.1 Deltaproteobacteria bacterium | reverse complement strand
CCAACGAGGACAAGATTCTCAGTCTGTATGACACCGACGTGCATGTCGTGGTGCGGGGCAAAGCCGGGGCGGATGTGGAATTTGGCAACACGGTGCTGGTGGGAGAAAACCGCCAGGGGATCATCCTGGATTGGCAACTTTTCCAGGATCAGGCACCGGCGGATTCGGCGCTGTTGATGGAAAGTTTGATGCGGGTGTGGGAGAAATTCGGAGGCAAAGTGGGAGCGGTGGCGGCGGACCGGGGATTTTTCACCCAGAGCAACAGCCGCACTTTGAATGAGTCGGAGACCTTCCATGCGCTGTGTCCGAGGCAGCCCCGGGAATTGAAGAAACGGATGAAGGGCAAAAAGTTCTCCAGGATGCAGCGGCGGCGCAGCCAGACCGAAGGACGGATCGGGTTTTTGAAAGACGGATGCTGGGGCCGACCGATGCGCGCCAAAGGATTTGAGCACCGGGAACTGGCGGTGGCCTGGGGTGTGTTGACGCACAACCTTTGGATGCTGGCGCGGCTGCGGAAAGTGACACGAACGAAAAAGAAATCCGAGCCGCGGATCAAAGCGGCGTAGCGACGCCGGTCGGATCGTCCTGCGAATCAAACGCAAGGGGTGTCTCAAAAATCCGCGAGCAATTCCTTTTCAACAAGGAATTGCTTCCAACTGCGCCGCGCTCGCATCCGATTTTCAGTTCTCGGAAAACAAAACTCAAAACCATTCACTTTTGGGACAGGCTCTAAGTAATTACTTAATAGAGGGTGTTACGAAAGGGTGTAAGCTGAGATGCGGATTTACTGGCGATTTTGCAAATTTTCGGTGACGCGGCGTTTTCGCAGTTCAGGCGCCTTCCTCCCAATCCCAAGCGAGTTGTTCGGGCAGGAGTTCTCGCAGCGGATGCGAATTAGGCGCCAGCGTTCTCAGCGCACGGGCGCGCAACAGGCACACCGCGTCGGCCAGCAATCCCCAGCACCAGGCCAAACGCAGACTGTTGAGAAAAAGGGTGCCCAAGCCCAACTGGTTCTTCTCATACGATTGCGCCGGTTCAATCCACGGTCGGACCTTCTGGAGCAGGAACTGCGCAGCGCGCGTGTTGAGCGGCAACTTGCCCAGCAAGGTCTCATGCGCCGCCGCCGGGTAAACGAACTGCTGTGGACACTGACTCTGTTGCCAGCACCGCCCGCACAGCGCCGCCTCTGGGACCGCGCCGAACCAGTGCTCTTGGGCATGCGCGTCGTAGCCCAGCCAGCGCAAGGGCGAGCCCTGTGGACACACGGCACGCTCTTCGGCTTCAAAGGGGGCCAGGACTTTCATGTCCGAACGCAAGTGTGTGAGCACGGCCACTTGCCAGCGTTGGCGACAAATCTGTTTGCTGGCCGCCGCCAGATACCCCATATCCACCACGATGTAATCTGGACGCCAACTCCAGCGGGCGACGCACAAATTGAGCGCCGGCACCAGCAAGCCGCCTTCGCCCACGTTGGCCGGCGTCATCCAACTGACCAGCGGCACCAGCAAGACGTGCGTGCGATGAGCCGGAAGCCACAGCCGCAACGTGTGTTTCTTGTAGCCGACGAACCAGCGGCTCTGTCCGGTCTTGAGCGTGCGCCCGCCCAGGGCAGCGTGCGCCGCCGAATAGGTGCCGGTGGATTTTTTTTAAAACCGCCACAAGCTCCCGGCAGATCGGTGGCGTCCATCAGCGCGATCGTGGGCGCACTGGGATCCAGGCCCTCCAGCAAAGGAGCCAGCAGCACTTCGTTGACGCGTCGCAATCCGGCCACGCCCACTTGTCGGCGAAACTCGTGCATCATCCGCACGTCCGGAATCCGATGCCGACTGCGCAAGCGCGCAAACTGCCGCCAGCCCCGCTGCTCGGGCAGCATCTGGAGCAACAGATTGACCGAATGCGCGGGCGTGAGCAGCGCTAACAAATGCAGCCGCCATAATTGGGCGGCGCTGAAACTTCTTTGTCGCCCGCCGGTGATGGTGTGCGGCCACTGCTGGCACAAGAAGTCATCTGGGATGAAGGGCGAAAGTTCCTCGAGCAGAGCGTTGGTGCCCGTGATGGGGAGCAGCGAATTCATGCGCCGCAGCCTACCCTGCCGAATCGTCTGCGTCCGCACGGAAACGGTTCTACGCTTTTTCTCTCCCAACCCTTTGGCTCAAACTAACTTTTGAAAACTTTCGTAACACCCTCTTAGAGCCTCGAATGACTGCTCCATCATCTCCTCGGGCGTCTGGTCCGCGTCAGAGGTGACAAGCTCTCCGTTTCCCTCCGGCTTGTCTCGCTTCCGGTCTCGCGCCTCCAGATAACCGGGCTGCTTTCGGAGAAGCCGTAGATCAATCCGATCCTGCGTCGCCTTCAGAAGCTCCAGCCCTCGTGCCGTGATCTTGAAAACTCCTCTGGCGGTGGGCTCGATAAGCCCGGCCATGCGCAGATGCGTCTTCGCCCAGGCAACGCGGTTCGTAAAGACGTCCTGGCGTCCACTCGGCAAGAGCCGCTTCCGTTCCTCATCAGTCAGCTCAAAATGGTCGCCAAGTCGGTCAAGGGTTTCGCGGATCGAATGTTCCTTGCCGTCGC
>VGRY01000135.1 GCA_016875195.1 Deltaproteobacteria bacterium | reverse complement strand
TTTTCTCGCGCACATCATGCGAAATCAACGTGCACGCGACCTGTTTGCCGCGCAGCCGGAGAACGTAGATTTGATGCCGCCCCGCCTGGCGCTCATAACCCAGGACATTGACCAGAACATGATCCATCTTCCGACCTGAGATGGGCATCAGCACACCTACCCTTGATCTACTTGCCCAAAGACCTGGCGCAGCACCGCAAGTTGTCCCTGAAGTGCTTGCCCAAGCTCATCAACATCCTCCTCCAGGGACTCATAATACTCGACCACCACCGAACGATAATCGGCTATCGCCTCGTCAGGGGTCGCGCCGACCCCGTAAAGCGGGATCACCTCATCCACGGCCATGAACTGATCGCCTGTCCTGCCCACACTCGGCGCCAGAATCCTGCCGATGGCACGATCCAGAGCCTGATAGTAGGTTCGCGCTTCATCCGCAAGGCGCTTCTGTTGGCGCATGGGCAAAGCCGCCAGGGTTTCAGGGAGCGAACTGCCGCCGAAGCCGCCCCCGCGGCCAATGACGGCCAGGTTATCTCTTGTCAGATTGGGGGGTGTCGCTGCTGCCAACGGTGTGTACATTACATCCTCCTGTTACGCTGAGGCGCAAGCCCGGCCACGCGGGCATAGTCCTCAATGCGCGGTACGAAGACCTCCGCCGCGCCGCGGGCCTGGAGCTTCTCGATGACGAACGAGCCGAGAAAGCCGGCGCCGCCGGTGACGACGACGCGCTTGTCGCGCCAGAATAGATTGCTGTCAGGCCACAAAGTGGTTCTCTTCTGTTACGTGTCGCGACGAATTAGGAGAAGCTTCAGTTTGACCCTTAAGTGCAAATGCTTCAGAGTGGTCCAACTTCAGCGTCCGATCCCCAAGCACTCAAACCCAAGTGCCGCCAATTTTGTGCTCGGCAGAAAGTTCTGTCCATCCAGGATCAACGGCTGGCGCATCCGGCCCTTGATCTCGCCCCACGGCAAATCCCGGTATGGCAGCCATTCCGTCACCAACACCACCGCATCCGCATCAGCCGCCGCATCCAGCGCGGTCTCGCAGTAGCAGATGCCAATATCACTGTACTCCACCGTGGCCCGGGTTGGCGCAGGGGGATTGTCTACAAGAATCTCGCAGCATTGCCCATAGACCAAACGAAAGCCGCTGAAAGTTTCGTATCCGCGTCATGGGCGCAATAACGTCAGGCGAGCTGCAGCTCATGCGCGTGTTCAGCCGACACAGGCCGAAGCAAGTACTCCAGGACCTCGGCCTGCATCCGCTCGATCTCCAATCTGTATCCGCTGGTGACCGCGCCGAACTCCTCGGAACGCGCAGTCCTGCGTAATTGCGCCAGCCAATGTTGAAACTGCTCGATCCGCTGTTTGGTCACCTTTAGTTCGTGATCGTTGGCAATCATCATGCCCTTACCTCGACAATCCCACGCTTCGACCCGTCTCGTTTGATCTGCCAATAACTGACAAACTCATCAATCGTCCCTTCGATCAACAAGCTGGGTCTCACCCAGAAGATGCTGGCCCCATAGCGCGCTTGTGCTGTGGCATGATCGAACAAGCCCCTGGTCTCGATTGAGCAACTCTCCACTCGAAAATTATCTTTCATAACCAGGATGATGTCAACATCATTGGGCACCGGTTTTTCCGTCATATAGCTTCCGAAGACAATCAAGCGATCCAGATAACCAGTTCTCATGGCCAGAGTATGGATATGCAACAAACGCCTGGTAACCAGCTGACGTTGTTCTGAACCGGAGCCAAAATAGTCGATGAGCTCATCCAACGTAGTCGGATAGACCCCCGGAGGTAGATCGCCGAATTCATTGGTTAGAGGTAACATCATCGGTTCCCATACCTCGACAATGTTAGATTAAGAACAGTATAGACTTTACTTGAGAGCCAGGTTGCTGTATCATCTACTCTGATGCGACCACACGTGTCAAGGAGATGATACCGATGAGCGAGCAACTTGGTGACGTCTATGCCCCCCAACGTTGGGGGTTACCGGCTGCCGTGATCGCGGACCTGGGCGACCGGTTGCGCCGGTTTTGGGGGCGCTTTCGCCCCTGTTTCAAGACGCGCACGCGCGATGGTGCGGCTCACGCCTGGACCTATCTGCGTGGGCTGCTCGGCCTCGAAACCGAGCGCAACTTTGCCAACATCGCCCGCCGCGTCAACGGGTTGGAGGACGATGGTCAGTCGGTGCAGCAATTCATGTCCGACTCTCCCTGGTCGGCCGCCGCGGTCATGGCGCAAGTGCAGGCCGAGATTGCGGCCACCCCTGAACTGCGTGATGGGGGGGTGTGGTTGCTCGATGAAAGTGCCGACGAGAAAGCGGGCGACCAGAGCGCCGGGGCGGGGCGGCAGCACAATGGGCGGCTGGGTAAGGTCGAAATGAGTCAGGTCGGCGTCTTTCTGGCCTTCTACAAAGAGCGGGTGTGGACCTGGATCGACGGCGAACTGTTTCTGCCTGCCCACTGGTTCACGGAGGCCATGACGGCGCTCCGGAAGCGACTGGGCATCCCCGCGGCGCGCACGTTTGCCACCAAGATCGAACTGGGCTGGCAGATGATCCAGCGCGTCCAGGCGCGCGGCTTGACCTGCGCCGCCGTGGCCTGCGATGATCTCTATGGGCGCAGCGGCTGGTTGCGGCAGCAGATGGCGGAGGCCGGTCTGCTGTATATGGCCGAAGTGCCCGAA
>VGRY01000134.1 GCA_016875195.1 Deltaproteobacteria bacterium | reverse complement strand
GGGTAAGGGGTCGCAATGAGATTTGTCACTGGGTGTAAGTTCACCATGATTGATACCTAACCGTTCGTCTAAAAATTAAATTCAGAAACCCCAAACCCCAACTACAGCTGAATTTTTTCACAGCTTCTGAGAAGAGGAGGGGGATTTTTTTCGCATATTTTGTGAAATATTGCACCAAACTTTATATTTTTTAAAGTCGCGAATCACACCTGCCTGAGATAGGCGGGGACACGATTTAAAAATTTTTGGAGGTTGTATATGGGGGAATTGGATATCCATATCGGGGAGATTCTGGCGAGAAATGCGCGACTCTATCCCAATGACGTGGCTCTCATTGAGAGGTCGCCTGCGGAAGGAAAGAGAAGAGAAATCACCTGGAAACAGTTTGATGAACAAGCCAACCAATTTGCCAATGTCCTGACGCAGAAGGGGATCAAAAAGGGCGACAAGGTCATCCATCTGATGATGAACTCCCTTGAGTGGCTCATCGCTTACTTCGGCATCATCCGCACCGGAGCCTGGGCCGTTCCACTAAACTTTCGTTTTTCCGGAAGCGATATCAAATATTGCTGCGAAGTGGCAGAGCCTCAGTGTATGGTCTTTAGCGAGGAATTCATTGACCGGGTGACCAGCATCAAGGATGAACTCCCCACAGTGAAAAACTATATCTTTGTTGGCAAGGAATTGCCCCGTTATGCGGATCCGTTTGAGCGACTTCTGGAAATGGCTCCCCCTACCCCCTCGCATATTGAGATTTACTACGATGACCCCTGTGGCCTCTACTTTACCTCGGGCACAACCGGCCAACCCAAACCGATTCTGTTGACTCATAAGAATATGATCTGTGCCTGTATCACAGAGAATCATCACCATTATCAGACGAAGAAGGATAGTTTTGTGCTTATCCCTCCGCTCTATCATACCGGCGCCAAGATGCACTGGTTCGGCAGTTTCATCGTGGGCGGTAAAGGGATCCTTTTAAAGGGAATTCAGCCCGAATGGGTTCTTGAGGCAATGAGCGAAGAAAAAGCCACGGTCATTTTTCTTCTTGTCCCCTGGGCTCAGGACATCCTTTTAAAGCTCGATAGCGGTGCGCTGAAACTGAAAGATTATCAACTCAGTCAATGGAGGCTCATGCACATCGGGGCCCAACCAGTTCCTCCTTCCCTGATTAAACACTGGAAGGAGTATTTCCCGAAGATGCAGTATGATACCAATTACGGCCTCAGCGAATCGACCGGGCCGGGTTGTGTCCACCTGGGCATCGAGAATGAACACAAGGTTGGGGCGATTGGCCTTCCGGGATTTAACTGGGAGGCCCGCATTGTGGATGAGGAAGGGAATGGTGTGAAGAAAGGCGATGTCGGAGAGCTGGTTGTGCGAGGGGATGGCGTGATGAGGGAGTATTATAAAAATCCCGAGGCCACGGTGAAGGCACTCAGAAATGGATGGCTCTACACAGGCGATATGGGAAGGCTGGACGAAGACGACTTTATCTATCTCGTCGACCGGAAGAAAGATCTCATCATCAGCGGAGGCGAAAATGTCTTTCCTGTAGAGGTAGAAGACTTTCTCCATACGCTGGCCGGTGTCAAGGATGTGGCGGCCATTGGTTTGCCGGATGAACGTTTAGGAGAGATTATTGGTGTGATTGTGGAAGTGGCGCCTGGTAAAACCCTTACTGAAGAAGAGGTCTTAAAATTTTGTGAAACCCTTCCGAAATATAAGAGACCCCGAAAAATCTTTTTTGGAGAGGTTCCCAGAAATCCCACTGGAAAGATCGAGAAACCGAAACTGAGAAAGAAATATATTGGAATGGAGGAAGCATTTAAGATATAATAGGGACACATACCAATTTTTCTCGTCAGATGAAATCTCAAATGTTAAAAATTGGGAAGTGTCCCTAATAACGCTAATAACGATGGGTTTCTATGCACATAAAGAAAAATCATAGAATTGGTTTTACGATGATTGAATTGCTGATCGTTATGGCCATTATTGGCATTTTGGCAGCTATCGCCATTCCGATCTATCGAGTTGAAACCAGAAATGCCAAATTAACAGAAGTCACGAATGCCATGGGTTATATCGCATCCGCTCTTGGACATTATCGTAATCAGGCAATGGCAAGCGGATTCGGAGCGGCCTGGCCTAATTGTGGAAACATTGCAGAAATCCAGGCCAGTCTGGGCGTTGGGCTTGCGGCCATAGGAAGAGTTGGTGCCGCCTCAGTGGACCAGGTCACTGGAGTTATTTCAGTGACATTGGCAAACATCGATTCAGGCGTGGACGGAAATACCATTACCTTAACACCTACCGTAGCTGGAGATTCCTCTATCTCATGGAGCTGGGGAGGGACCCTCCCTATCCGATACCTTCCCAAACAGTAATCAACAGGGTCAATCATGTTAGGCTTGCCCGAAAATGTCTTGGCAGGATATACCAATCTTACCTATCCTCAGGGGTGACCACTGAAAAATTGAGGAGGGGTGGTATTTATGTTATTTTTATAGAATAAGGGCACGAATGAGCCGGAGCGAATCGGAACGATTGTCGTACCGACACAGTGAATACAACGAATTATTTATAAAAATGTGCCAGAATACCCCCTATCAGAACTGGGGGAATGAATGGCATGCCCTCTCCCCCGGGGCTGGTCTTAGCACACACTTGACACAGGGGGAGGAAGATGTTATACGGGGTACATGTATGTTTGTGGTCAACATTTTTCCCCATCCATTTTGGATCGGATTCAAGAGACTGTCCGAAGAGAGCC
>VGRY01000133.1 GCA_016875195.1 Deltaproteobacteria bacterium | reverse complement strand
AAGATGACGTTTGCTCGCTGCGCGTGCCGAACGGTGGACGTCGCCGCGCCGGCGATTTGTTGCAGGATCGCGTGTTGCGTTTCGGTGAGCACTATTTTCGCAGCCTTGCCAGACATAAGCCTTCCTTGTCTTGGGGATCGAAGTGCCAACTCCGATCAACAAGCAGGGAAGGCCCTTTTGTGTCAATATCAATCCGACGCTAGCAGAGCCAGCAAAAAGCCCGAGAATCCCGTTAAATTAGGTGGTCTTCCGCGGTGGTGTTGGGTCAATTGTCGTTTGCGGCACTAGCCCGAGTTTACAAGTTAGCCAGAAGCGTTCTCGTAACTCCTGATTTGCGAGTGTGTTGCGCGCACGCGTCGGTTACCCTAAAGTAGCCCCGTCCTGCTTGTTCAGGCCCAAGACAGACAGTAATCGGTCTTGAAGCTCGTTGGTCTTCGTGAGGACCGTCTGCTGCCGAGTCGTCCGTCGGCTGCGTTTTCTCGGATACACGTTGATCACCTCGCGAATTCCGTCAAGCTCCCCCAGGAATCGTTTCATTGAAATGTTGATTCGCGCTCGATGCACCCGTCGCAACGCCAACCCCCGCAGGAGAATCGCCACCGTACAGTAGAGGCCGTGGATACGAATCTTTGAATCCGTCCAATGATTCATGGGCCACCAGCTGCCGATGCTCCGATCCTTGATCTCCTTGAAGACGTCTTCGATGAGGAACTGACTGCGGTACGCCAGGATGATCTTCTCTTGCTGCCAGGCATGTTGGTTGGTGATCAAGATGTTCTTGCCCAAATACGTATTGCAGAGTCGGTCGAGCGCTGCCGTATCCAACTCGTAGCGTAAACGCGGAAGACCTTGCTCATCGGCGTCCACCGTGTAGGGAACCAAGGCTTTCAAGTGCTGCCGGCTCAAGGCTTCGCGACATTGTTTTTCGATGCTGGCCACCGTTGGCGCCTGACCGCCGTGTAGAATACCGCTTCGCCGGTCCTCCAGTCGCTGCCGGATTGCTGAGAGCGTCTCGAACGCCTTCGCCAGGTCGTTTTGGACGGTCCGCCATTGGGCATCGAACAAGTTGTCGTTGTACGTCACCACGACGGTGCGCTGCTGGCCATACACCGTCTTGGTAGTGCAAAAGGCTTTCGTCCCTTCCAATCGGGCACTTCCGCAGTCCACGAAACGCGGGTCATCATTGGAGATTTCGGCCAGGTCTTTATGTTCGTCGGGCTTCACCGAACCGACGAATTTCAAGTTTAACTCGTCAACCAATGCGAAATTGTCCTTCGAGTTGTTCCCCTTGTCGAAGATCAGAGTCGTTTCCGGAAGAGACGCCCCCGGGCCTGCGATCTGTTTCAAGAAGGCGTGAAACGCCCGCAGCATCCGCGGAAACTGCTTGGCATCGTTACGGTTTCCTTGGTAAAGATCGTAGAACAACGGCAGCTGACCATCCTCGGAGCAAAACAACGCATAACTCACTTGTCGCAGGTTGGCCCGTCCTTGCTTGTTCTTACCGCGACGCGCCATGTCGCAACGGACGTTGAAGGTATCGATGAACGTGTAGAAGTTCGTGCCGTCATAGCAAATGGATTCCAAGGAGATATTCTCGCGTTCGAGGACGCCCTGCAGCATGTTTCGCCAGATGGTGCCGCAGGACGATTCGGGGATCCGGTCCATGTGGTTCCAGAACTGTTGCGACGTCAACCGGCTGGCGTTGGCCTGCGAGAAATGCCGCAACAACGTGGTCTGCGAGAACCACTCCCAGAGGGAGCGTTTACTTCGCGCACAGATCGCCCGGTTGAGGGCGGCAATAGCCAAATACTCCCCCGTGGAAAGACCTTGGTTGCGTTTGGGGCATTCACGGTCGACGTGCGAAATCACCTCGGCCGCGCAACATTCATTCCACAACGCCTGGGGCAATCCCCATTGAAAGACCTCGGCGTACTGCGGCGCAGGTCCCCCGCCCTCGACTGCCTGGACGATGTCTTGGAGCTTGCCGAGGTACTTCTGCCAGACCCTGCGGCATTTGCCATTTACCTTGGCCCACCGGGAGTAGTAATAATACGTGTGCCCGTTGACCTGTTTGGTTTCCAAACGTTCCATGCCGTTCCTCCCTTGTTTGAAAGCGAGGACGGGCATTTTATGGCATACCAATATTGCATCCAATGCCAAAAACAAGTTGAAAACGCGTCAAATCTTTAGGGCATACCTGCGCCTCGCTGCAAGTCTCGTCACACGAAACACTTAGGGCAAACCGCCTTCCGTAACTTGTAAAGTGGGGCTAGGACTCGTGGCCCTGGCCACGGCGCACGTCCGCGCCCAGGCTGACGGTCCTGCGCCCCCGACGACAAAGAGCTTCGTCTACAAGAGAACGAAACAAGCCGATCTGGAAATCGTCGTCCATTACCCTCCCGGCTGGAAACAAACCGACAGGCGACCCGCCATCGTGTTCTTCTTTGGAGGCGGGTGGCAGAACGGCAAGATCACGCAGTTCGAGTCCCAGGCCGGCCACCTCGCCAGCCGAGGCCTGGTGGCGGCTCGGGCCGATTACCGGGTCAAGTCCCGGCACGGAGTCAGCCCCAAAGAGTGCGTTGAGGACGCCAAGAGCGCTGTGCGATGGATGCGGAAGACCGCCGCTGAACTCGGCGCCGATCCAACTCGGATCGTGGCCGCCGGTGGTTCGGCCGGTGGCCACATCGCGGCCTGCACGGCCCTAGCGCCTGGCTTGGACGCCGACGGCGAGGACCTGACCGTCTCGTCCAAACCCAATGCTCTGGTCCTCTTCAACCCCGTGCTGCGGTTTCAGGGTGTGCGGCAACTGGCGGACCGAATAGGCAATGACGAGACGTTGGCGGCGGCCCTCTCGCCGACGTTGCATCTCACCAAAGACAGGGG
>VGRY01000132.1 GCA_016875195.1 Deltaproteobacteria bacterium | reverse complement strand
CAATCCAAAAGGCCGGTCTGCATCATGATTTGTCTCCTTATTTTCCATTTCGATGCCAGACCATAACATACTGATGGTTAGATTGGTATAGGTTGATAGTAAATATCGTTAATTTTTAGAGGAACCCTATAATTTTAGACTTGTTTCGGATTTTGATATTCGGATTTCGAATTTAATAATGGAGGAATGGATGATACGTAAAGCTACCCTAAAAGATGTCAAGGAGATTCAACAGTTGATCAAATTGTTTTCGACCCGGGGAGATATTTTGCCCCGATCTTTGGTGGAGCTTTATGATCATCTGCGGGATTTTTATGTGTTCATTCAGAACCGGAAAGTGATTGGCATCTGTGCCCTCCATATCTGCTGGGAAGACCTTGCAGAGATACGGACCCTGGCGGTTGAAGAGAAAGCCCGGAGGAAAGGGATCGGGGCAAAGCTCGTCAGAGCTTGCATGAAAGAAGCAAAAGCTCTGGGTGCAAAGAAGGTATTTGCTCTTACCTACCGCCCTGATTTCTTTGAGAAGTTAGGTTTTGAAGTGGTAGATAAGAGTGTTCTTCCTCATAAGATATGGGCGGACTGCCTCAAATGCGTCAAGTTCCCCGACTGCGACGAAGTCGCTGTGGTCAGAGATTTGGATTGAGTAGGTCGTATAGTGGGTTAGTCGTATAGTCATATAGTCGAATACATTGAAAGACTATAAGGCTCAGAGGCTAAAAGACTTTTATTAAGAGCACACCTGAAAACCCCGTCCTGTGGACGGGGATGAAGTGTGTGTCTGCTGAAAGCAGAAAAAAGCAAACCAGATGCTGAAACAAGTTCAGCATGACATTACGGTCCGGTTCTGGTCTTCTTGTCATCCCGAACTTATTTCGGGATCTCAGCTTTGGGTTTAGAGAATTTAGGTTTTAAAGCCCCGCCTTGTAGGCGGGGTTCTTTACCCCGTTAGAAAGCCCCGCAGCTCTGCTGCGGGGATGGTGGTTGTTTCCTTTACTTCCAGACTTTTTCTTCTATCAATTGAATTGATTGACTTTGTGGGATGCTGGTATAATAATTTAGAAGGCTTAAAAAACTTTATAAAATTCCTCCTAACCTCCCTTTGCCTAAGGGAGGTGAAAGAAAATCCCCTATTGAGAAAGGGGGAGTTTAAGATGATTGTTTTGATCAACTTAACGAGGTCCATCGGATGAAAACCTCTGTGTCGTCGGGAAGACCCACCATTGCAGAGATCAATCTTCAAGCGCTTGCATTCAACTACCAACAGATCAAGAAACGAATTCCTAAAGGCGTTTCGATTTTAGCCGTTGT
Source organism: Deltaproteobacteria bacterium (assembly GCA_016875195.1). Taxonomy (GTDB): domain Bacteria; phylum Desulfobacterota; class BSN033; order BSN033; family UBA1163; genus RBG-16-49-23. The sequence continues at coordinate 1,626 of VGRY01000132.1, read as the reverse complement.
CAAGGCAGACGCTTACGGTCACGGAGCCGGGCCTGTCTCATTGAAACTGGAAAAGATAGGGGCGGACTATCTGGGCGTTGCCATTCCCGAAGAAGGAATGTCGCTAAGGAAAGAAGGAGTAAAAGCTCCCATCCTGATCTTAGGCGGGATGTTTCAGGAAGATGCAGAGGCCATCCTCAAGTATGGCCTCACCCCCGTTGTCTTTGACATCGACTCTCTCAAACGTTTATCCAAAGCGGCGAAGATAAAAAGGAGAAAGGCCAAGGTCCACCTCAAAGTCGATACCGGAATGAGAAGACTGGGTGTACCCTTCGATCACTTTTCCGCTTTTATAAAGGAAGCTAAAAAGTTTCCCGATATTGAAATCGAAGGGCTTCTGTCTCATTTTTCGATGACAGACCAAGAAGAGAGTTACACTTCAACTCAATGGGAAAAGTTTCAACAAGCCATCCTCCTGGCCAAAGAGATGGGGGTTTCAAGCCGGTATATTCACATGGCCAACAGCGGCACCTCCACGGTTTTTCCTGAATATTCAGGGAATCTGATCCGGCCCGGGATCATGCTTTACGGTTCCTATCCCTCTCCTACATTCGAAAACAGGATCAAACTCAAACCAGTGCTCACGCTCAAGACGCGTATCCACTTCCTTAAATCGGTTCCGATTGGAGCGCGGATCAGCTATGGGGGAACATTTGTGACCCGTAGAGAAAGCCTGATTGCGACCCTTCCCATCGGATATGCAGATGGATACAGTACCCGTCTCTCCAATCATGGGGAGGTGTTAATACGGGGCAAGAGAGCTCCTATCGCGGGGAAAGTCTGTATGGACCTGATCATGGCGGATGTGACGGATGTTCCAGGGGTATCAAAGGGAGATGAGGCGATCCTGATCGGGAGACAAGGACGGGAGCAGATCACAGCGGATGAAGTGGCCAAAAAGATCGGTTCGATCCCTTACGAGGTCCTCTGTCTCATCGGGAAAAGGGTGCCACGGGTATATCGGGATGGATGATGGAGGGATGAATTGATGAGTGGCAGTAAAATCGGAATTGCTGGGACAGGATCCTATCTCCCGGAGAGGGTTCTCAGCAATCTGGACCTCGAAAAGGTATTAAATACGAGTGACGAATGGATCTTTCAGAGAACAGGGGTCAGGGAAAGGAGAATTGCCGACCCCGATGTCAATACTTCAGACCTTGCCCGGGAGGCCTCCTTGTTGGCCATGGGCATGGCAGGGATATCTGCCAAAGAATTGGAGCTCATCATTCTTGCCACCATTACCCCTGACACCTGTTGTCCTTCGGGGGCCAATTGGTTGGAAGCAAAATTAGGCGCCACCAAGGCGGTCTCTTTCGATGTTACAGCAGCCTGCTGTGGGTTTATCTTTGGTCTGTCGGTTGCACAACAATATTTGAAGACAGGAGTTTTTAAAAATGGGCTGGTCGTTGCCTCTGAAGTGATGAGCCGCTGTCAGGATTGGACCGACAGAGAGAATTGTACTTGAAAAAAGCGTGAAAAGTAGTATTTCCCAATCGAAAACACTTAAAATACTGGGTTTTCTGAATGTCTATTGATCAGTAATTTAGCAAATTGGTGAAAATTTACAATGGTTTCATCTTGCTGATA
>VGRY01000131.1 GCA_016875195.1 Deltaproteobacteria bacterium | reverse complement strand
TTTTTCTTCACGCTCTCAGGCGGTCTGCGACCGCCGTTCTCCACTTCTTCAAGCTTTCAGGCGGTCTGCGACCGCCGTTCTCCACTTCTTCAAGCTCTCAGGCGATCTGCGATCGCCGTTCTCCACTTCTTCAAGCTTTCAGGCGGTCTGCGACCGCCGTTCTCCACTTCTTCACGCTCTCAGGCGATCTGCGATCGCCGTTCTCCACTTTTTCACGCTCTCAGGCGATCTGCGATCGCTGCTCGCCCAGATTACCGAGAGGATACGCCGAGGAGCACAGCCCGGCTCAGCGCGATCGCGGGCCGGCCGATCACTTCGAGGCCAACCCCGCGGGCGGTCGCCACCAATCGCTCGAACGCAGCGCCGCCGACGTGGATGCGCGGCTCGGCGATCAGCAGCCGACCGGACGGTTTCAGGCAGCCGCGCACCTGGGTCAAAAACGCGGCCTGATCGGGCGTCTCGTGCAGCATCCAGAAGGCCAGGGCGAAGTCCACCTGCTCGGTCAGCCCGATGTTATCGGCGCCGGCCTGGTGGAGCCGGATGCGCGTCGCGACCCCGGCTCGTTCGGCGCGGCGGCGCACCCCGGCCAGCAGCTGCTCCTGGAGATCAACACAGATGACTCGCCCTTCGGGGCCGACGAGTCGCGCCAGCGCGACCGAAAAGTAGCCCATTCCACAGCCCAGGTCGAGCGCGGTCTCACCGGGGTGCGCCAGCCCGGCCAGGATGCGCTCCGGGTTCTGGATCAAGCGCCGCAGCGGGTTGTCGAACGCGGGGCAAAACCCAATACCCGTGAATGAAACCTTGCCACAGCATTGCCTTGCCAGTTTACAGAATTGTGGTATCCTGATGCCAACCTTGCCAGGAGGCGCACATCATGGATATCACGAGTGTGGCTTTCGCCGTTACCCAGATTGGGGCCACTTTCAGTCTGGCCCCGTTTGACGCTGTGTTACAGCCCTTGATTGAGGAGACGCTGGCAGAACTGGGGAAGAATCACTGGCGGCGCGGCACCCTGTTGATCCCGGCTCTGCTCGTCTGGTTGGTGTTGGTCTTGACCCTGCGCCGAGACCTCAACTATGACCAGGCCCTCAACTGGATGGTGTCGGGTTTCCGCTGGCTGGAAGACATCCTGCCGGCAAAAGCCAAGCTGGTCAGTGATGGGACGATCAGTCATGCCCGCGTCAAGTTGGGCGTGGAGGTGTTTCGGGTGCTGTGGCACAAGCTGGTGGCCTCGTTCCGACCGCTGCCCGCGGATTTTCATGGGTTGATCAGCGCCATTTTTGATGGCAGCACGGGCACGATGCCCGACACCGAAGCCAACCGAGCGGCCTTTGGCAAACCCAAGGCTCGCACAGGCACGGCGGCCTTTCCCCAGGTACGCTTGATGGGCTTGTTGGCCGTGGCGCGGCGGCAATTGTTGGATATTGCCTTTGCGCCCTACACCGGCAAAAGCACCGGCGAACGCGCCTTGCTGCGGACCATCCTGGCGCGCGTGACGTGCCGGGGGTTGTTGTTCCTGATGGACGCCGGGCTGTATGCCTTTGACGTGCTGTGGGACATCACACAGAAAGGGGGCCAGGTCATCGTCAAGGTGCCGGCCCACGTCAAATTCAAGCGCACCCAACGTCTGTCCGATGGCAGTTGGCTGGCTGAGTTGACAGGCAAGGTGCTCGATCCCACGCTGCCGCCCACACCGCAGGGGCGCCGGCACTGGAAAACCGTGACGCTGACCGTGCGCGTGATCTGGATCGAGATTCCCGGCTTCCGCCCCTTCTGGCTGATGACCACGCTGCTCGACCCGACCATCACCGCCCGCGAGATTGCCCTGCATTATCATCGACGCTGGGACATCGAGATCGTCTACGACGAAATCAAAACGCACCAATGCGTGACCTTGCGTGGGCAAGCGCCCACCACCTTGCGCAGCAAGCTGCCTGATCTGGTCAAGCAGGAAATCTATGCGCTGGCCATCACCTACAACCTGGTACGTACCCTCATCAGCCAGGCTGCCGCTGAACACGGCCAAGATCCCACCACGATCAGCTTCTTGGATGCCCTGCAGCACATCCTGGATGCTGCGCCTATCCTGACCGCCGCCGCACCAGACCACCGTGAACTGAAACGTCAGTATTTGCTGACCCTGTTGGCCGACTGTCAGATCGACCGCCCCCGACGTCCGCGCCTCAACCCACGGGTCGTCAAGGTGAAAATGTCCAAGTGGGCCCGCAAGAGTGCGTCCCACCATTCTGAAGAGCGAGACATCGCCAAACAGTTGAAGATCGTTGACGTCGGGCTGGATGGAGCTACGGCGTGAGAATTCGTTCACGGGTATTGCCTTCCATGACCCCTGTCGCACGGCGCGGTTGCCTTCGTGTTCCCAGAAGAGCGGCCGTTCACGCTGCCACGGCTGTCCTTGCAGCGCGGCCAGGAAGCTCTCCCCTTCCAGGGGCAAGATCGGCCGGCCGGCGATCTCCCGCGGATAGCTGGCGCCGGCCGCATCGAGCAAGGTCGCCATGAAGTCGGTGATATGCACCGGGCTGTGGCTGATCCCGCCCGCGGCCGTCACCCCCGGCCAGGATGCGATCATGGGCGTCGAAATCCCGCCTTCATGCACCCAATGCTTGTACAGGCGGAACGGCGTATTGGAGGCGTTCGCCCACGGCAGGTCATAGCTCTGGTACGTGTCTGGCCCGCCCGGCATGAGGCCCGGCACGTTGCCGAAGGTGAGGGGCCGGCCGTCACGCGTGGTCCGCCATTCGCGGTCGCGCTGGCGGCCGTCCTCGTGCAGCAACTCGGCACAGCCGCCGTTATCCGACAGGAAGATGACGAGCGTGTCGTCCTCGATCCCCAGCCGGCGCACCTCTGCCATGATGCGGCCGACCCCACGATCGAGCCGGGCCACCTGCGCGGCGTAGACGGCCATGCGCCGGTCTTCCCAGTCCTTGAGTCGGACATCGGCCCAGGACGGCGCCTGGGGATCGCGCGGCGAGATGGGCCAGCGGCCCC
>VGRY01000130.1 GCA_016875195.1 Deltaproteobacteria bacterium | reverse complement strand
TGAAAATGATGCCCTTATGATGTATCTTGCCATATTTTCTGTTGACCTGGCATCTTTTGGATAAATTCTGTCTCCGCAGTAGACTCCAAATCCAGTATGCCTCCAGGAAAGAATAAATCCGGTATGTTATTATTTTTATAAATACTTTATATTAACCCCCTTTCCGCAGGTCTGGCCAACGATTTCTCCCCCCACATTTTTATTCTCAAAATGAGAAGATGGCAAACTATTCCTCTTGCTCTTCTTTCCTTAGTTGAAGCGCAGTTTTAAATGCCTTTCGGGAAAGATCTTTCATCTGGCTAACTATTTTCTCCAGTCCTCTCCTGTTTTCTATCCATTCCTCTAAAAGGTCAGCCTCCTCGGTACTTAGCAACCGGGAGACGGTCTTTTTATCCTCTTTGCTTGTCCAGTAAGCATAAGGGCCATGCCTGGCTTTGGGGTCTTTTCTGCAGGCACAGTATGGTTTTCCGCAGGTAATGTACCTACGCTGGATATTTCCAGGCCAGATAAACCCGATCCCTGAGAGCTTAGCAGTAAGCTTTTGGTGCCTCTTTATATAAGCTCTAAGACGCTTGCCTGGATTTTTTGCGATGTCCATAAAAACCTCTTGACAATTTCTATACTTACTGTATAATACGGTAAGTAATAAGGAATGTCAAGAACATGAATAAAAAAAATTTTAATCTAGACTCAAAATACATTGGTATCCTTCCCATCGTAAACCATTTCCTTTCACGCTTAAAGTTTAAAGAGCTGCTTGATAAGTATCTTCCCCCTACAGCAGAACAGTCAAAGATAGATCCCGCAAAAGCTCTCGGGGTATTGGTCCGTAACCTTATCATCTCAAGGACACCCCTGTATTCGGTAGGAGAATGGGCAGAGCTAATGGTGCCAAAGCTTATTGGCCTGGCCCCCGGCCAGGTCAGTCTCATAAATGATGACCGGGCTGGGCGGGCCCTTGACCGCCTGTTTGAGGCTGATCGCAGTGCGATGCTAACCGAACTTGTAGTACAGATGGTGGGGGAGTTTGAAATTGAACTGGAAAAGTTCCATAATGATTCCACCAGCATAACCCTTCACGGAGAATACCTTAAAGCAGACGGGCACCCAGAACGGGGTAAAAAGACCCTGGTGGCAACCTTTGGCCATAATAAGGATCACCGGCCGGACCTAAAACAGCTTTTATGGATTCTTACAGTAAGCGAAGATGGAGCAGTCCCGGTTCATTTTAAAGTGGCCGATGGCAATACCCAGGATATTAACACCCATATCGATACCTGGGAAGTTTTGCGCCGGCTGGTGGGAAGTCCCCAGTTTCTCTATGTTGCCGATTCCAAACTGTGCAGCAGAGAAAGCTTAAATCATATCCACAGGTGTGGTGGAAGATTTATAACTGTTTTGCCCCAGAGCCGAAAAGAAGACGGCCTGTTTAGAGAATGGCTTCTGGCCCACAGCCCCCGCTGGGCCGAGGTAACCCGCTACCCTCATCCCAGGTTAAAAGACGGTCCCCCGGATATTATCTTAGGCTTGGAATCTCCCATCCCCGATGCCGACGGATACAGGTTGATCTGGTTTTTTAGCACCCACAAAAAACAAAGGGATGCCAAAAGCCGCCAGGACAAGATAGTCAGGGCATTAAAAGAGCTTGACAGGCTAAAAGCAAAGCTTTCTGGTCCCCGCTCCCGCTACAGAACTTTTGAGGGAGTTAGCCAGGCAGTAGAAAAGATCCTAAAAGAGACTGGTGCAAAGCCATGGCTATCCTACCTGATTGAACCTTGGCAAAAAGAGGCCTACTGCCAGGAAAGGAGGGGGCGACCTTCAAAGGATACCCGCTGGCGTAGAAAGCTAAAACTTAAGTTCGGCCTTAGCTGGGAACCGGTAGAAGAAAAAATCCTAAAAGATGCAAGCCTTGATGGCATATTTCCCTTGCTTACAAATTGCTATGAGCTATCCCCTCTGGAGGTACTGATCCCCTACAAATCCAAACAGACCCTGGTGGAAAAACGCCATGATCTGTTTAAAAACACCTTGGAGGTTACCCCGGTTTTCTTAAAGAGTATCAGCAGGTTTGAAGCTTTCCTATTTCTTTGCTATGTAGCCATAACAGTCCATGCACTGGTTGAGAGAAATCTTCGCAAAGCTATGGAGGAAAACAAACTTAAAGTACTGGCTCTATACCCGGAAGGAAGGGACTGCAGGGCACCCACTACGGCTCGCCTCATAGAAATCTTTTCAAATCTGCAAAGGCATATACTCCTAAAAGAGGGTAAAGCATTGCAGATATTTTATCCTGAGCTTAGCATACTACAGAGGCAGATTCTAAAACTTCTTTGTTTGCCTGCAAGTCTTTTTTCAGCTGGGTTTTGATTACCAACCGCAGCTTGTGCTAAAATTGGGGGTAGAAATCGTTGGACAGACCTGCGGAAAGAGGGATATAAGGCACCAAAAACAAGGGCTATTATTGAAGGATAAGAAAACTTAAATAGCAGGGGTCTTAAACTATCATTTAATATCTGATGTCTTTCTTTTTCCATTTAATTTAAGAATTTGTGAAACTCCCCCGACTTAAGTCGGGGCTACTTTTGCTTTTATTATTAATAAAATAAAGCCTGCCAATCACCAGACTGAAACCTAGCGGTTTAACAGCAGACTAAAAATTGTAAACCTATATAATTATTAAAACATTTACAAAATGCCCTATTTTATCCTTTTATTTTATATTTTAAAAGATGGGAACTTTTTTACAAAACAAAATAGCTATATCAATTTTTACAAAAATTATATATAACTTCCAGGCTTTAAAAGGATTTTAAAAGGATTTTAAAAAAAATAAGACAAAGAAAACAAATAACCAGTTTCTCTGGACTGCATAATAGCAACAATAACTGAAAACTACAAAACTATAAAACTACAAAAACCTTTCAAACCTGTCTTTTTTTACCTTGCAGATTGGGCAGACTTCAGGGGGTTTCTCTCTTGCACACAGGTAACCGCAAACCCTGCATCTCCATACAGGAATTTTAATGCTGTCTGTTAAAGCTTTAAAA
>VGRY01000129.1 GCA_016875195.1 Deltaproteobacteria bacterium | reverse complement strand
AGGCTCTCTTCGGACAGTCTCTTGAATCCGATCCAAAATGGATGGGGAAAAATGTTGACCACAAACATACATGTACCCCGTATAACATCTTCCTCCCCCTGTGTCAAGTGTGTGCTAAGACCAGCCTCCAGGGGAGAGGGTGAGGGAGAGGGGTGCAGGTTCGGAGTCATGAGTTCGTAGTTCGGAGTTTCAAGTCCCCCAAAATAGAATACCGATATGCAGAAAACAAAAGACAAGAATATAAGATCTTTACTCCGAACTGGGCATTTAAAGAAGGTTCTCCTCATCTTTCCCCGGGAGAAAGGGATCAAATTCTCTAATGATACCCTCTATCCGTTTCCCATATTGGGGCTTACACTGCTGGCGTCTTATTTCCCCAAGCATTACAAAGTGGAAATTATCAACGAAGTAACCGATGAAGTTAACTTTGAGGCCGATGTGGATTTGGTTGGAATAACCGGGTTGACCTGCGTCATCAAAAGGGCCTATGAGATTGCCGACCGCTTTCGTAACAGGGGGGTGAAGGTGATTCTTGGCGGAGTTCATCCCAGTCTTTTACCGGAGGAGGCAAAAGAACATGCCGACGCAGTCCTGATTGGAGAAGCGGAAGGGATCTTTGATCAACTCATCAATGATTTGGAGGAAGGAAGACTTAAACCCTTTTATAAAAATAGAGTTTGGTCCGAGCTCAATGGAACACCTATCCCCAGAAGAGATCTTTTAAGTAAGCATCATCACTCTCTCTTCAGGACCATTGAAACAACCCGGGGATGCCCCAACCGATGTGAGTTCTGTTCGGTCCCCATCATCAATGGGAGACGTTACCGGCTTCGCTCGTTAAAAGAGGTGGACCTAGAGTTATCGTCTTTCATCAGGAAGGAAGGAGAATATATATTTCTGGCTGATGATAACGTCACTGCCAACAAGGACCACGCTCTTCGCCTTTTCGAAATCTTCAAACGTCATCGGGTGAAGTGGATGGGTTTCACAACAATCCGAATCGCAATGGACGAGGAGATATTGAGAAAAGCAAAGGAGAGTGGATGCCTCTCGCTATTTATTGGGTTTGAATCTTTGATTCAAGGAAACCTTGATGGAGTTTCAAAAAAGTTTGTCCAAGCAGAGGAATTAGGAAATTTAATAAAAATTATCCAAGGCCACGGAATCGGTATTCAAGGGGCCTTTATTTTCGGGTTTGACGAGGATGACCGAACCATTTTTAAAAAGACAGTAGATTTTGTCCAGAAACATAGGATCGAGCTTCCCACCTTCTCCATCCTTACGCCCTTTCCGGGAACACCTCTTCGGAAACGATTGGAAGAGGAAGGGAGGATCGTTGACAATGACTGGTCTCATTATGACATGAGCCATGCGGTCTTTATACCGAAAAGGATGACCCTTCAGGAACTTCAAAATGGATATCTGTGGGCTCAGAAATACGCCTGCGCTCCACGGTCAATCTTAAAACGGCTCCTCTGGGGTCCGAGGAATCACTTTTTTTTCTTCCTGATGTCAAACTTTATCCTTCGGGGTGCCCAGATGGATGTGATCAAGAGGATCAAAAAGGAAGAAATACCAATACCCAGATCCCAATAACCAAATCATGACCAATCATCCGAACACCAATAATCAGAAATATTTTTAAATGTGTTTGTGTGTTTGGTTATTGGGGATTGGTGATTTGGAAGAAGATGCTGAGTTTTTTATGAACATCCTTCTCATCTCTGTCAATCGTGAGCGAATGCCTGCCCCCGTTTTTCCCCTGGGCCTGGCTTACATTGCCGGGGCATTGAGAGGAAAAGGCCATTCCATTGAGGTGCTCGATCTCTGTTTTTCTCAAAGTGCTTTGGGCGATTTAAAGGAAGTTCTTTCAAGGTTTCAACCCGAGCTCATTGGACTCTCTTTAAGAAATTTAGATAACCTAACCTATCCTGCATCTATTTCTTATCTTCCAGAAGTGGAAGAGGTGATTTCGACCTGCCGACAACATTCTTCATCGAAACTGGTCATTGGAGGTTCAGGATATTCTTTGGCCCCCCAGAAGCTTCTTGAACATTTAGACGTCGATTTTGGAATTGTGGGAGAGGGAGAAGATGTTTTATTAAGCTTGGTGGATTCTCTTGAGAAGAAACTCCCCATCTCCCCACCTCCCTATCTCCTCATCAAGAAAGAATCTTATCTTCCTGTGGTAGGTGGTGCTCAGGCCTCTACTCTCTCGACCCCGGATCGTCACCTGTTCTCCTCCCGGCTCTATTTAGAGGAAGGGGGCATGTTAAACCTTCAGACGAAGCGGGGCTGTCCCTTCTCCTGCATCTACTGCACCTATCCCATTCTGGAAGGAAAAAAGATCCGACTTCGAGAAGTGGATGAGGTGATTGAGGAGATCCGCTATCTTATTCGAGAGCAGAAAACAGATCATATCTACTTTGTGGACGACATCTTCAATTATCCGATGTCTTTCGCTGAAAAGTTATGTCGAAGGATGGTGGAGGAGAAACTTCAGGTCCGTTGGAGCGCTTTTGTCAATCCAAGTTTTTTATCAGACGACCTATTGAAATGGATGAAAGAGGCCGGATGCACGGGAGTTGAGTTTGGGACAGATTCTGGTTCGCCAGCCATGCTTAAGAATTACGGGAAATCCTTTACGGTTGAGGAAGTTTCCCGGGCCTCGCAATTTTGTTCCAAACTCAATGTGAACCACTGCCATTATCTCCTTTTCGGAGGCCCGGGGGAGAATGAAGAGACGATTGAAGAATCATTTCAATTGATGGATCAACTCGATCCAACAGCAGTCATTGCTATGTTGGGTATTCGGATCTACCCCGGTACGGAGCTGGAACAGAGTTCACTCTCCGAGGGGGTCATTGAAAAAAGTTCAAATCTCATCTATCCTTATTTTTATATTTCTCCTGCATTGAAAGGGAGATTGGAGGATATCATACGGACAAAGGCCCTGAAGAGAAGACAATGGATTGTCCCCGGACTTGAAATCAATATTACGCAGAACTTATTGGAACAGGTCAGAAAGTTTAAAGTCCGTGGTCCCCTGTGGGAACTGGTGGGAAGGATGAAGAAACCAAGGGTCAAACCCTTAGGATAAATCCGAAGCACAAAATCCCCCGATAGAATCGGGGCAGGCGAAATCCGAAACTTTAAGGGAACCTCTAATAATTCACTTTAGCAGTACAGAAACTTGCTGAAATATTGATAACCAAAAAGAATGAGTCAAAAAACAGCAAAATCAACTTTTCTACCCGATCAAAAGTACTATTTTGAGAGGTT
>VGRY01000128.1 GCA_016875195.1 Deltaproteobacteria bacterium | reverse complement strand
GACGCAACAGGTATCATTTTATTTTTTCTCTTTTCTCCCCTATATAATGGTTTAAATAATAACCATGTTCTTAAGAATAAATACCTCTGGAAAGAATAAATACATTCAAATACTCCACAATTACAGGATAGATAAAAAAAGCAAGCACAAGGCAATAATGCAACTGGGCCGCTATGACAAAGAACGCTATGAAATCTTAAAAAAAGAATTAAAAGATTGGAAACGCATAAGTAGAGCGGCTACAATAATTAAGGAAATAGAAAATGATGTTGCTAATGTAAAAAGGCATGCAAAACAATTTGTAAAAAAATTAAACTACAAATAAATACAGAAAGAATAATATGGGAGTATCAAAAGAATACCGTAAAGGATTAAAATACAGGGTAGCATCAGCAAGGTGTAAGACTCTTGAAGCCCTTCTTTCAGTAAAGTTTAGGCAAGAGCTTGGAATGAGCGAGACCGAAGCCAGGCTCTTGGGAGATAGAATTGGAAAATGGGTTTACCTAAGACCCGATATAAGAGGGCCAAATCAAATAATATTTGGAGCATCCCGGGGAAAAGACTCATTTACCCGCCGCTACAACAGCATAAAAGAAATAAAGCTTACTGCATACGATATAGAGGATTTGGACCTTGAACTTGAGTTTGGACTCTATACTTTTCAGACTGCAAGGCTTCTCAGAATGGTTGAAGAAGCATACAGCCAGGACAGCCTTTTAAGTGCAAAGCAGCTTACACTTCTTCTAACTATTACTCCTACAGCACTAAGAAAAAAAATCAAAAACTTAAAAGATGAGGACATATTTGTGCCCATTAAGGGAATGGGCATAGATGATAGAAAAAAACACAGCCTTTTTCGCTCCACATGGGCCTTATTAAAATATTTTCAGGATGCTTCCCTTGCTGAAATCAGGAAAAAGGCAGGACTTACCAAGGAGCGTTTTAGAAACATATGCTGCTTCTTTATAGAAATAGTCAAGAAAGGCATGCCTGCAGAAGATGAGGAAGAGCTCCAGTGGATACAGTTGGCCAAAAAAATTCCAAAAGCTAAGTTAGATGAGCTTAAAACCGCTACAAGTCCCTTAAGAAGAGCACTTAACTGGAATGATTTTTCAACTGTTTTAAAAAAGGATTTTAATCTTTCTCCCATAAAGCTTGCTGCGATAAAAGAGGAAGTTGATGACATTATTTCTTCCTTAAACCAAAAAAGAGGGCCAGGTGATGTAATTTACTGGGCAATATCAGCAGGTGAGCCTGCAGGAAAACCACTGGATGAGGCAAGGCTTACAGCAACAACCCTTACACTCTATGATCCAGCCGATATGCCAGGTAAAGATACAAACAGGGACATTAACAGGGTATCTGATATAAAGTTTAAAAAAGCAATCCGGCTTGCCGGTCAGGCTAAAGCATGCGGGGCATATCTTACCTATGCCGATCTTGGATACCTTTTAGGTATTCATTACCAGGCTATCTCAAGACAAGTAAAGACAAATCCTTGCGTAGTCGTGCCTTTAAGAGGGCAATCATGCGATATAGGACAGGGTCTTACCCACAGAAAGAAAATAATTGCTCTTTATCTTGAAATGCATACTGAGACAGAAATAGCATCAAGAACCGGCCATTCTTACGAATCTATTGAAAATTATATAAACGAGTTTGCAAACATATATGTTCTTTACAGCCGTGGCATGCCCCTTGCACTAATAAGAAGGGTAACTGGCAGAAGTACGCGGCTTGTAAGTGCCTATATAGATCTTATCAAGCAGTATCAGGGTCCTGAATATGCCTTTAGGTTTTCTCATCTTAAACAAATATTTAAGATGCATAATTTAAAAAAAAACGAACAATAGATATGAAAAATACAGACAGACATGAAATTTACCGACCGCTTGCCGAACGAACCCTGCAAAATTATCAGATGCAACACCTGGCAAGAAAGTATGACTTCGGCAAGGAGTCACTTGTTTCAAAGCTCATAATTGAGCATATTAATAAAACCATGGATGAGGCTGAAGAAGTATTGGGTATAACCAGGGTAAAACCATTTTGTCTTTATCTTAAAAACAAAAACCAAATGGCAATTCTTCCACTTTTTAGTCCCGAATATTTGGATCCGCTTCTTAAAGGAAAAAGTTTTAATGAGGCTAAATCCATGGTAATGGATAAACTTTTTAAAATATACAGCAGGTCTTTTGTCAAAAAAGATGGAAACAATTTTTTATCCATTATCGACCCATGGTCTGTAGCGCATTGTGAAAATATTAAGGGATACAAGAAAAATTTCGTAAAAAAACCCCGCCCTTATGACAGTATGGACAGCCAAAAATGGCATCAGTTTATTGAAAGCACAAACACGCCTTCTCCACTAAAGAGATTAAATGTTGCTGATATGTATGCTCCTGAGAAAGTTATGGATAAGCTTTGCTTTTTTATACAAAAAGAAGTAGGCTTTGGCAAAGTTTTGGCAAGACAACTTGTCGAAGATATTGTTAGCATAAGGGCGGCAGTTTGTCCCAGGACATGCCAGCTTAAATCAGGTGAGATGCCAATGCTTGTAACTCATGTATCTGCAAAGCTAACAGAAGATACCGATACCCGTTACAGAAAACTTGCTCCAGTAATTATTACAGTTCTGTCCAAGGAGGAAGCAAATGGTTTTTCTAATTCGATGGATGAATACCTTGAAGCCTTCTCAAAGCGCCTCCTAAGGGTCTGCTTTGAGGCCTACAGACAAAACGGGCTACTGACCCTGCAGGAAATGCAGTGGATATTTATGGTAAGTGCTACAAGAATATCAGAGCTAATAAGAAGTGCAGAATGCAGCCATAATATAATTGTTCCAACACCAGGCACAATTCTTGATGCGGGAAGGTCTATTACTCATAAAGATATTATTGTAAAACTTCACCTTGAGGGTCATAATGTAAAAGATATAGCAAGAATTACTTACCATTGCCCAAGGTCTGTTGACAACTATATAGGCACATTTGAAGCGGTGTTAATACTTTACCTTTACAAGATGCCAGTGCGTCTTATGAGCCGCATCCTTGGTAAAGGCATAACTTTAATACAGGAGCATCTAAGGATAATAGATGAGGTTTATGAAGATGTTACTCATATAAAAGAGGACTTAATAAGGAAAGGGGTGAGATTTTAAACCATTATATAGAGGTTAACTCGAGTTTGTCAGTTGATTTTTAAAATCCCGCACAAAATGGGCAAATTTAACCCAAAATTCGTGCATTTTGCCACCACTTTTTACAATTACAGGCTTAGTTCTTCTACTGGTGTAATATTTTTGGG
>VGRY01000127.1 GCA_016875195.1 Deltaproteobacteria bacterium | reverse complement strand
CAATCCAAAAGGCCGGTCTGCATCATGATTTGTCTCCTTATTTTCCATTTCGATGCCAGACCATAACATACTGATGGTTAGATTGGTATAGGTTGATAGTAAATATCGTTAATTTTTAGAGGAACCCAATAGATTTTCTGTTCCCCAATTTCCAAAACTTCCTCGGAAAGACTGAATTTGACATCTAGGGGAGTGGGAGGAAAATTGGTCTGATACCATGTTGCTGCAGTCAGAACCTGATCGCCATTTTCCAAGGGAGCGGCATCTAATTGATGGATATAAATTTGGGGTCCAAACCCCTTCTTAAGTGCTGGGACTCCACCAATATGGTCAATATGACAGTGTGTAAGAAGAACCTTGTTCAAGTTCTTACAGTCTAACCCTAAACTTTGAACATTATGAATCATCTTCTCAACACTCCACCCCGCCCCCGTATCGATCAGGATCAATTCTCCAAAATTGAGCAGGTAGATACATCCATCCCGGCTGTCCGTGATTTCAGGCCCACCCACAATGAAAATGTCTTTGACAATCTCATAGGGTTTCATACCATGGCCTCCCTTCTGATTTCCTCTTTCAATCTCCTGAAATCCGCTAAAGTGAACCCGTCCCACTGGCATGGGAAGATCGAATTGTTCTGGAACAATGGCTCATTTTCGATATCGAACTGAGAGAACTGCTTTGCCTTTTCAAATAAGGGCGTATGGGGGATAGGTGAATATTCAACGAGAATGGGCTGAGCGCCTGCTTCCCTGACAAATGCAATGCTCTCCTCCGCCTCCCCTACCCTCTGCCCTGGCAATCCTGCCATGATATAAACCCCTATCTCTTCGCCTGAGTACCCTGCCCTTCTTAAATGCCTTACCGTTTGGAGAAATTCCTGGTTGTTAACCTTTCTTCCTGTTTCGATTTGCATTGCCTCATCTGAAGATTCAAAGCCAAGTCGAATCGTTCTGAATCCTCCTTGAAAAAGCAGGTCAGCAACCGTTTGATCTATCTCCTTAATATGAAGGGCATTGGGCGTGTGGAAATTACAATGGATCCCCTTTTGTATGACCTCTTTCATGATAGGAATAAAATGTTTTGATGGCTCGATGAGAAGGGCATCGTCATAGAAAGCGATGTTATTGACTCGGTGAAGGGTTGTCCAATACTGAATCTCTTCAACCACCTTAAAAGGATCCCTCCGAAAAAATCCTTTTGATAAAATGGGCGAGGCACAATAGGTGCATCGAAAGGGACATCCCCTTGACGTGGCTATGCAGACATAATCTAAATGGGAGTAGAGATTGAAGGAAGGAAAGATATCAGTTAAGAATTTTGAGTGATGAGTTTTGAGTGACAAACCCATTAATCTCGAAAAAAGTTTCAATACTTCCAACTCATTTCCGCTTTTAAACACAATGTCTGCTCCGGAGTGTTTTCGAGCATGATCATAACAGAGAGTTGCATAAATTCCACCCAAAACAACCGGGACTTTTTTAAAGAATGTCTTTGTAATTTCAATAGCCCTAAAGACACCTGGATACCAATAAGTCATCCCCGAGGTGATGCCGATGATGCCTGGTTTTTCTTCAATCATTGATAACCTTTTCAACAGCAATTCTTCGGGAATTCCATAGCGGGAGTAATGTCTTGGGATTGATCTAAGGGGAAGCGGTTTCACGATCTTTGTCTTAAAAAAATTTCCATCCCCTAATTTTTTAGTCTTACTATAGAAATCGAGACAATCGATCAGGGTGACCTGAAACCCACTTTCCCTGAGAAGACTGGCAATATAAAGGAGCCCAAGAGGTTTAATCCAGAAATTATAGGCGGCAAAATCCGTGATCCAGGGATTGACAAGGAGGATATGCGGAGAATGTTTTCCGGTAACCATTATCTATCGTTAATTTTAATGATGCGAATTTAAGTCGTTCACTATAAATAATCTCTGTTAGGGTCTCTGCGATGCCGGCCTCTTCTGTGCTGGTGTCCGTCGCTGTTTTTGGTACGATTCCAATTCCTGAAAAGCAACGATCTTTCGCCCTCTGTACTGTTCATACTCGTCAATAAATTCCCGTGTTTCGTTGTAAGGGCCAGCGATATAGCCGGGACGTTTCGAATCTGCAAAGAAGTAAGTCTTGCCGTTGCGCTTGAAGCTCGCCAGCCAATGCAATCGAATCGTATTCCCGGAAACCTGTATCGGATCGAATTCTATCATCAGATATCTCGGTTGACTCTGCGGATCGATGTGTCTGAGCGTCTCAATGCCAAAGCGTGCCAGGTCTACGCAAACACCGGCCTTCCGGTCGAAAAATTGTGACGGAGTGTAAATCGTGAGAACGCTTTTCCTAATCCTTTGGGTCTCAGATAGCTGTACCGCCCGGTCCGTATCGTACGAGAAATGGGCGGCAAGCCATGCACTCAGGTCTTCCGGAGTTTTCCAGATCTGCAAGGCATGCTCATAAGAATCCGCAGCCTTGAACAACACGGATGAATCTCGGGGAGTCTTTGGTGCATCCGTGAGAACCTCTGAAGAATGAAGACCAGAGGTATAGCCAACCACAAAGCAGAGGATGAACAACAAGACTGTTCTGACCATTATCCTCTCCTTCGCACCCTAACGCTAGCGCCTGACGGTAGCAATCTCTTTGGCACAGGGGATAACGATGGCACCACTTCTGAAATTGCCGAGGACTTCTGTCTTCCCGTTTAAAAACAACTGCCCTACGATAGCGGCGGTAACCGCGTCTAGTTCATCTCCGTTCATTCTCTTGTCCAGCCCTTTGACCCCAAGTTTTCGAAGTCCTTTCAGTAGCCCCGGTAACCCATCCTGCTTCCTTCCGGTATTCCATATGTCTTGCGCGGCGCCGGGGTAAACCTCAACCATGCGATATCCGCGTCTGGCAAGAATCCTTTTGAGACGAATTCCCCGTTTTGTAAGAAGTCTCATTGGACCAAGGGTTATTGGGAAAAAGCGGATGCCGCGTTTCAGCAATTCACGATCGCAAGGGCGAAAATGTTCCCCGTTTCTGTCCTCGATTGATTTACGCCCTGGAGGCAGATGGAGCGGAGCATCTACAGCGATTAAAGTCGGGTTTACTTCCTCGATGTAATCAATAATCTCCCGATCCGTATGGACAATGGTACACAAAGTGACGGCATCCTCTTCCAGTGTGCAGATACCCGTGTTACGCTTCGGGCTTCCCGCAAGGTCGATCCCTACCACTTTGTAACTCTTCGTTTGGAATTTCTTACTCAGCATATCCAAGGATTTCCAGTAGGTAACAGTTTAGTCCCTATCTTACCCGCTGGTCATCAACACGTCAACTTGAATTGTGATACAGAGCCGCCTGAGCGGTTGCTGTATCTGTGGTGAGGAGGGTTTGGAGAAACTCCCTTGGAGGGACG
>VGRY01000126.1 GCA_016875195.1 Deltaproteobacteria bacterium | reverse complement strand
ATCACGTCGAGCAGGATCACGTCCGGCTTCAGGGCCGCGGCCCTTTCCAGGGCCTCCGGCCCGCCGCCGGCCTGGTGCAGTTCGTACCCTTCGGCCTCCAACGCCTCGGTCAGCGTCTCCCGCGCCGGGGCGCTGTCGTCCACGATCAATACAACGCTCTTCTGTTCTGTCATGAGGTTTTCTCCTGATTGTTGTCCGCCGCCTTGGCCAGCAGCGTGTCGATCGTCTCGACCAGTTCCTTCATGCCCACCGGCTTGCTCAGGTAGGCGTTCGCGCCGGCCTCACGGCAGCGCTCCTCGTCCCCGGGCATGGCCAGCGCGGTCAGCGCCACGATGGGCGTGTGCGCAAAGGCCGCCCCGGCGCGCAGGCGCCGCGTGGCCTCGATCCCGTCCAGGCGCGGCATCTGGACGTCCATCAGCACCAGGTCCGGCGGCCGGGCCGCCGCCAGCTCCAGGGCCTCGACCCCGTCGCGGGCCACCGCGACCTCGAAGCCCCGGTCCTTCAGGTAACCGGCCACGGTCTGGATGTTCCACTCGTTGTCCTCGGCCAAAAGAATCAGCCCCCGGGAGCCCGGCGCGGGGCCTCGCTCCACCGCGGCCAGCACCCCGGAAAGGGCCGCGCGGCTGACGGGCTTGAGCAGGTGTCCCGCCGCGCCCGCCGCCCGGGCCCGGCCCGGCTCGTCCACCACCGAGACCACCAGCACCGGGATCTCCCGCGTGGCGGCCTCCGCCTTCAGTCCCGAGAGCACCTCCCAGCCCGACAGGTCCGGCAGCAGCAGGTCCAGCACCACCAGCCCCGGCTGCCGCTCCCGCGCCGCCTCCACCGCCCCCGCGCCGCGGTCGTGCGCCGTCACCGCGTAGCCGAGCTCCGCCAGGTAGCCGGCCAGCTGGGCATAGGTCTCGGGCGAGTCCTCCACCACCAGGGCCGTGGGCCGCGGCGGCCGGATGATCGCCCGGCCGTTTTCCGCGGCCGGCTTCGCGGGCCGCCTGCCCACCGGCAGGGTCACCGTGAAGCGGCTGCCTTTTCCCGGCTCGCTTTCGAGCGTGACGCTGCCGCCGTGCAGGTCGGCCAGCCGCCGCACCAGGGCCAGCCCCAGGCCCGTGCCCTCGTGCCGCCGCGAAAGGCCCGCGTCGAGCTGCACGAAGGGCACAAACAGCCGCGCCTGGTCCTCCGCCGCGATGCCCATGCCCGTGTCGGTCACGGTGAAGGCGAGGGCCTCGTCCCCGGCCGCCGCGACGGCAAGCTCCACCCGGCCGCCCTCGGGCGTGAACTTGACCGCGTTGGACAGCAGGTTCACCAGGATCTGCTTCAGGCGCCGCGGGTCCGCCTCCAGGTGCGCCTCCGGGTCGCCCAGGCGCAGGTCGAGGGCGATGCTCTTGCCCGCGGCCTGCTCGCGCACCAGGGCCAGGGCCGCCTCGCAGGTCTCCCGAGCCGCCGTCCACTCCGGCACCACCTCCAACCGCCCGGCCTCGATGCGCGCCAGGTCCAGGATCTCGTTGATCAGCTCCAGCAGGTGTCGGCCGCTGGCCTGCACGGTGCGCAGCGAGGCCTGCTGGCGCTCGTTGAGCGGCCCGCGCACCTGCTCCAGAAGGCCCTCGCTCAGGCCCAGGATGGCGTTGAGCGGCGTGCGCAGCTCGTGGCTCATGTTGGCCAAAAACTCGCTCTTGGCCCGGTTGGCCCCCTCGGCCTGCACCCGCGCGGCCTGCGCCTCGGCCTCGGCCCGGACGCGGGCGGCGTTGGCCTCGGTGCGGACGACCACGCTGGCCAGGACCCCGGCCATGCTGCTCAGGAGCATCACGTGCTCTTCGGGCCAGAGGTGGTGGCGCCGGCATTCGTCGAAGCCGATGAAGCCCCGCAGCCGCCCGAGCTGCTGCAAGCTCACCACCAGCAACGAACGAATGCCCTGCGGCCGCAGGATCTCCTTGACCGCCTGGTCGGGGATCTGCTCGATGTCCTCGAAGTTGATCATCTGGTCAGTCTTGAGCTGGTCCACCCACCAGCCGATGGCTTCCAGGGGCAGGCCCTGCAGTTCGTCCTTCTGCGGCGTCACGCCCGGCGCGCACCACTCGTGGGTGTTGCTCGCCAGGCCCGCCGCCTCGTCAATCGCGAAGATGTAGGCGCGGCTCACGTCCAGCGCCTGTCCCATCAGGGCCAGGCTCTCCGCCAGGTAGCGCTCGACCTGCACCTCCTCGATACCGGCGGTGGAGATCTCCGCCAGCAGGCGCTGCAGCCGCATGGTCTGCCGGAGCGCCTGCTCGGCCCGCTTCTGCTCGCTGATGTCTGCCAGGACCCACAGCAGGCACTCCCGGCCCGCGAACGGGAAGCGGTCGCAGGAGATGAGCGCCGTCAGCTCGCTGCCGTTCTTGCGGCGCAGGCGCGCCTCGAAGTTGCGGATGCTCTGCCCGGCCGCGAGAAGCGCGTCGAGGGCCGCCAGGCCGGCGGGGTCCGCGAACGCGTTCAGCTCCACGCTGCTGGCGCCCAGGATCTCCTCGCGGGAGTACCCCGACGCGGCGAGGAAGGCGGCGTTCACCTCCAGGAAGCGGCGGTCCGGCCAGCCGGTCACCGCCATGGGCGTGGGGTTGTCGTGGAACAGGCGGGCGAAGCGGTTCTCCTCCTCGGCGTGGCGCGCCGCCGCCAACTCGGCCTCGAGCCGCCGCTGCTCCACGAGGCTGATGTCGATGCAGTACATCTCCGCCTCGCCCTGGGCGTTGCGGGTCAGCATGTGAGACGAGAACACCGGGATGCCCGAGCCGTCCGCCCGCTTCAGCACGAGCGGCCCGGCGGGGAAGGCCGGTCCGCCCGCGACCCACGCCGAGACGCCCGCGATGACGCCCTCCCGCATGGCGTCGGGGATGATCAGGTCTTCGAGCTGCCTGCCGAGTGCCTCCTGCGCGGTGTAGCCGTAGAACTCCTCGCTGGCGCGGTTCCAGAAGATCACCTCGCGCCGGCTGTTGTAGCCCTGCACGGCGATGGATGGCGTGTGCTCGAACAGCACGCGCAGCCGCCGTTCGCTCTCGGCGAGGGCTTGCGCCGCGGCCCGCTCCCGCGCCGCCGCCTCCAGGTTGTGCAGCGCGTAGGCCAGGTCGCCGGCCACCTCGGCCAGCAGGCTGTGCTCCTCGGGCTCGTTTGCGAACGCCAGGGGCGCGGCCACGGTCAGCCAGCCGAACACGCGCCCCTCGTAGGCGATGCGCGTGGACAGGGCGCAGGTGTTCGGGACAATGGGGCCGCATACGCAGTTGACGCATTGGGTCAGCCGGTCGCTCAAGGTGTGCACGCCCTCCGCCTCGAGGCACTGCCTGCCGCACAGGGGCACGTAGCCCTCGTCGAGCCGGGCGGCCATGGGCGCGTAGGGTCCTTCCTCGATCGTGCCGCTTCCGACGAGGCGCGCCTGGAATGCAGGCGCGGGGG
>VGRY01000125.1 GCA_016875195.1 Deltaproteobacteria bacterium | reverse complement strand
CAAGCTCCTTAAACTGAGTGTTCCGGGGATTGGATACTCGGTAGAGAGAGGCGAAAGCGTTGCGCGTGAGAACGGCTACCAGTTAGTTGAGTGACTATCTTAGAATCTTAAGGGCGTCCCTGTTTCCCCCCCCCTGTTTCCCCCTACTGCCGTTCCTCCTTTTCCTTCAGGGCGTGAACGCCTTCTCAAGGGGATGCAAACCCATCCTAAATTACACAAATTGCGCAACAAAACGGTCCAGAGCTATGGGCATAGCCCCGGACTTAACCATGCCGCTTTCTTTTTCTGATTCGAACGTGTAAATCTTCTTTCCTGCTCTCAGCAAGTCCTGGCAAAGATGTTCTGTTTTGCTTCCAGGAGCAGCGTAAGGGACAAAGAATCGATCCGCCAGAAGTGAAACGAACATATTTCTCTTTTCAGCAAGCAGGGCTGAAATCCTTCCATGTTTTGGGGGGAATGACGACAGAATGAGAAACCTTCCTTCATTATAGGCTTTTCGCCATGCTGAAGGTATACGCATGTTGGCGATACTCCGCGCAGGACATACGACCACGGGTTGTTTACCACGTAATAAAAAGTCCAGACATTCTTTTTCCATAGGAGAGTGAAAACCACCAATTACAGGAACTCCCGCGTCCCGAAGTGCACGGGCTAAGTCATAGGTCTGAACAATTACCCGGCCAGGACAACGGATCGAACAAAGCAACCCCAGAAGCTGCTTATCCAGAATCTTAACATCACCAATTGCCCAGAAACGGGAGAACCCAGCACCTTCAGCTACCTTGCGAAGAATGCCAGGAAAATCAGGATCCCGTGGGTTCAGAGCGGCTGCAATTTCCTTCATCTATTTGGTTCCTTGCCAAACAAATCTGTTCTTTCACTGGCTCAAATAAATTCGATGTGATTCCTCATTTCTTCGGGTTCGATCACATTTGCAATGAGAATCAGATTTTCGATTAATTCTCCGACGGAGCGTCTCCCAGACTGTGAAAACACAATGCCAGAATGAGGTGTCCCAGAAGCGTCAAGTTTCAGAAAGTCATCGTCAAACGTCACGAGGACCCGACGTTTCATAGCGGCAAAAACAAGCTGCCTCCGATCCGCATCACCAAGTCGGTCGGCATCTTGAACAGTGAGAACATCGATGCCACGACGTCGTAATCCTTCAGCCACGGCTCTTGGAATATGTTCGTCGAGATAGAACTTCACTTTGTCTCGTCTCCAATTTCCCCTTTAATATCGAGGGGTGTTTTCGTCTCGATTTCGCTTCAATCTCTTCTGCAGATCGAATATCTGCCTCAATCTCTTCCTTATGATCCCAATAGTAGGCAAGGGCAGCGTGTACGTCAGCAAGGCTTAGTTGCGGAAATTGCGAAACAATTTCATCAGGCGACCAGCCGCACTTAGTTTGCCAGAGCACAATGTCCATTACGCGAATTCGATGCCCGGCGATGCGGGGTTTTCCTCCACTTACGCCAGGTGTAATTTCAACGTGTTCTCTGATATTGGATTTCATATCCACCACCTCCTTCTCTCTTTCTACAACTCATTATGCGGCGAAGGCCTTACAACC
The DNA here is from genome assembly GCA_016875195.1 of Deltaproteobacteria bacterium. Taxonomy (GTDB): domain Bacteria; phylum Desulfobacterota; class BSN033; order BSN033; family UBA1163; genus RBG-16-49-23. The sequence continues at coordinate 1,965 of VGRY01000125.1, read as the reverse complement.
TTCAAGCATGGTTCCTGGCCCCCGGGGAATCAGCCATTTCCACGCAGACAGGGGAACCATCCTACGCACATGGGGGGATACTTGGGGGGTATTGATACCCCCCAAGTCGGCTGCGAATATTGACCTGCCCCAAGCGATTCTTTTCACTCAACCTTGTCGTTTTCGGGTGGGATGTCAATTTTCCGTTGTTTCACAGATCAAGCTCCATTTTCATCCTCAGAGTCGCTTGTGCCCATCCGGTATTTGATGTCGTAGTTGATGATAAAATCCAGCTCTTCATCGGTGAAGCCATAATGTTTTGCAAGGGCGCGGTCGATTTCGTCTATGAGAGGTTTGAAATTTTGGACTTTGATTTCGGGTGACTTGTAACCTGGCCTTTTCTCGAATAGAGTAGTGTTCTGAGAATAGGCAGCCTTCAATTTTCCTACCAAGGTATCATCTATTCCACGATTTTCCGGTAATGATATGCTTTCAATGAAACCCTTTGTCATGTGTCTACAATCCGTGAAAACAGTCCATAGCCAATACAGCAGATTGGAATTGAGCAAGAGATAAATGAAGGGTCGCTCATCTACTGGTATTCTCACCGAGAACCACTGTGCTGGTTCAACACGGTCGCCATTTCGATATGCGACCGGTTTTTCCCAAAGCGTTTTTGTCCAATATGATTCACCGCTGTCATGGAAATACAAAACTCCGGGCCGACCATTTGCAAGTTGACCTATGTGCTTTGATAAACCATTCATTTTCTTCAGTATGTGAATCCCTGTCTGCGTATCAACTTTTGGCACAATTTTGTTGCCACCAAGTATCTCGGAAACTTCTCTAAAAGACAACCGCGTCAAAAGATAAGGACGCTCAACAGCCGTCCAGCGTAGGTAATGCGAAGAATAAAGCTGATATGTCGCTTCCTTGCTGAGTCGTCCAATTACAATACTATTACGCTGCACGATCTCAGGAAATAATGGCTGAGGTCTTATCGCGAAATTGCTAAGCCAAATGTTCCTACAAAAAAACAGTGTTTGTGTGCGAAGCGGCAGCATTCTCTCTGAACTGGCAATGCTTATGGGTACGATCAGGCCAATTCTTCCACCATTCCCCTGCATCAGTGCGAACGTGCGCTCTAAGACATACCCATACAGATTCCCACAATTCTCAGTTTGGTAGCCCATAATTTGATATTGTTTTTTCACTTTTCCGTATTCCACGTAGGGGGGATTTCCGATGACAACGTTAAACCCCTCATGGGTCATAATTCCATAGAACTCCGCAAACCAATGGAATGGTTGATGACTTGTGCGCCACTTATAAAATTCTGTAGACTTCTCAGGATGAACGCCATACTCTCTCGCAAGATATTGGTCAAGTTCACCCTTCAGGGTGTTCAAATTCTCACGGAGTACCTGTTTTTGATCGGAGAACTCACAGGCGTCCATCCCATACTCGGTCTGCATTTCATGGAATTTTTGATAAGCCCGATCAACGATTTCAGCCTCCTCCTCAATTCTCTGCAAAGCCTTTTCGGTTTGTCCAAATACCAATTTCCCCTGCCCTGATATCTCTTTCTCTGAGGCCAGGCGGATTTCTTCACGAGAGACAAACCCAACCAGGGTATTTCCTGCCCGGATATTGAAGTCGACGTCAGGCAGCGGCTCAAGGTCCTTTGTTTTATCCACCTGGGCGACAAGCTTGAGGAATAGCCTCAGCTTGCAAATTTCGACGGCCTCTTCCATGATGTCAACGCCGTAAAGGTTATTTACAATGATCGACTTCAGAATGAAGTATGGCCTGTTGGGATGTCGCTCAACGTTGGTGAGGGTTTTCCTGAAGTCCTCAAACTTCCGTGGCGAATGAGGCTCCCCGGACCGTTCCAGGTCCTCGATGAAAGCCTGCATTCGATCAAGGCAGGCATTGTAGAGAGGTTCTAATATATTAAGGGCAGCAAAGAGGAAAGCCCCTGATCCG
>VGRY01000124.1 GCA_016875195.1 Deltaproteobacteria bacterium | reverse complement strand
ATCGAGAAGAAGACAGGTGCTTCGATTTTTGAAATCCCTGTCCTCCCTCCCTCTATCCCGGGGATGAGAATCTTCAATCGATTTAAGGCAAGGTTGCTTCAACAAGGGGCAAACTTTCTTTCAGGTCTCCCGGTTTCTAACGTCATCTTAAGAAAAAATCGATGTGAAAACATTGAAGTCTTTCATCCTCCTGTCACCAATGCTTACTCTGCTGATCGTTTTATCCTTGCCACAGGTCGTTTTATCAGCGGGGGATTGATGGCCAACCGGAAGAAGATATTGGAACCTCTCTTCAATCTGCCGGTCTCTCAACCTGGCTCACAGGAGGATTGGTTTGAGAAATCCTTCTTCGATCAACATCCCATCCATTATTCGGGAATATCAACGGACCCCTCTCTCCGTCCTATTGATGAACCAGGAAAACCACTCTTTGAAAATGTATGGGTGGCTGGCACGATCCTGGCAGGGCATCACTGCCTGGACGAGAAATCAAGAGAAGGAATCGAAATTGTAACGGGTTATTGGGCAGCAAAAAATGCAATGAAGTAAAATTTCGAAATCCGAAGCACGAAATTCGAAACAGGCACGAATGTTCAAAATCCAAATGTACCAAACAAATTAATTCGGTTTAAATTTTGTGTTTCGGTAATTCGAATTTGTTTCGGATTTCGAAATTCGAATTTCGGATTTTTGATAGACTAGACTTTGCTCGACAACTATGACTACTACGATAAAAAAGGCAGATTGGCCCAAAACCAATTCGGATGTTTGTATTCGCTGTGCGAACTGCATGGCGGTCTGCCCGGTCTCACGGGTGACACCCCTCTTCCCGGGTCCGAAGCAGGCAGGACCAGGTGCAGAACGATTTCGCAAACCCGGAGATCCTTCTGTGGATAAGTGGATAGACCTCTGTATTGGTTGTCATCTCTGTGATATGGCCTGTTCGTCCGGTGTTCCGATCGCCGAATTGAATCTCATGGCCAAGGCAAAATATCTGGATGAAAAGGGCAGGCCTCTCCGGGACTGGCTCCTCACCCACTCCTTTCTTTTTTCCGGAATCGCTTCCTCCTTATCTGCCATCACCAACTTCATTTTAAAGAATCGGGTTGTCAAATGGCTCGCGGACCATGTTTTAGGCATCGACCGAAGAAGAGAACTCCCCGCCTACCAGTCCCCCACTTTTAGACAATGGTTCAGGGAACATCGTTCAAAAGGGGAGAGAAAGGTCGCTTATTTTTACGGTTGCTATGTCAATACGAATGAAGTGGATGTGGGGCAGGCAACCGTCCGCGTCCTTGAAACAAATGGTTTTGAGGTGATCTTCCCGCCTCAGGAATGCTGCGGTCTTCCCATGCTTGGCAACGGAGATTTCAGGGGAGCAAGAGAGATGGGATTGAAAAATGTCCCTTCATTTCTGAAGACGATTCGTTCAGGGGTTGAGATCATCTATTCCTCGACCAGTTGTGGCCATATGATCAGGCATGATTATAGCAGGTTTTTGAATATCCCTGGATCGGAAGAGGTTGCAGGACATCTCTTCGACCTCTTCGAGTTCTTAAGAAACTTAAGAGAAAAAGGAAGCCTCAATACCCATTTCAAAGAGCTTCCAATAAAAGTTGCCTATTTTGCTCCCTGCCATCTCAGAGCGTTAGGAATCGGCCTCCCAGCCCTTGAATTGCTTCGGCTCATTCCTCGCTTAGAGATCGAAAATATAGAGGCCGACTGTTGCGGCTTGGGAGGAACGTTTGGCTTTAAAAAGGAAAAATATAAGATTTCTCAGGAGATCGGAAAAGATTTAAAGGAAGCAATTGAGCGTTTAAACCCTGAGGCGGTCCTCACGGACTGTGAGGGGTGCCGCATGCAGATCCGTCATTTAACCGGCCTGCGGGTCTTACACCCCATCCAGGTATTAAGAGACGCACTTACGGAGCCAGTGGAATAACTTCAAGGCCCAGGGTTTCTGGATATCCTAACATGATATTCATATTCTGGATGGCTTCGCCGGAGGCTCCCTTTACCAGGTTATCAATAGCTGTAACGATCACAGCACGATCACCGGACTCATTCACCGACAACCCGATATCACAGAAATTGGAACCTCTCACATCTTTAGTGTTAGGGAGTTTCCCTTTCGGATAAATCCGGATAAAGGGTTCCCCTTCATAGCATTCCTGATAAGCATTTAAAAGCTCTTCGGTCTTCATCTTCCTGTTCAGTTGGACATAAATCGAACTCAGAATCCCCCGGTCCATAGGAATAAGATGGGGAACGAAAGTGATCCCAATCTTCTTCTGGGCCAGCAGGCTCACCTCTTGCTCAATCTCCGGGGTGTGTCGGTGTGCAAAGATCTTATACGCCTTGACTCCCTCATTTACCTCACAGAAAAGCGATTCTAGGACCACATCCCTCCCAGCGCCGCTGACTCCCGACTTGGAATCAACGACGATTCCCTCGTGGGAAACCAGTCCACTTTTCAATAAAGGTGCCAAACCAATTAATGCCCCGGTAGGATAGCAACCTGGATTACCCACAATCTTAGCGCCTCGAATTTTATCCCGATGGAGTTCCGGAAGTCCGTAGACGGACTCGCCAAGAAGATCGGAGGCGGTATGCTTCTGGTACCAGCGTTCATAAACCGAAGCGTCCTTCAACCGAAAATCTGCGCTCAGGTCAACCACTCTTCTTCCTGAGCGATAAAATAGAGGGACCGTTTCCATTGCGGTCTTATGGGGAAGCGCAGTAAAGACCAGATCTGCCTTTTTTGATATCTGTTCTATGTTGAGCTCTTCACATGTTATCTGGAGGGTTTTCATTAAGGATGGAAAGACCTGTCCAATTGGAAGGCCTGCATATTTTTGGGAAGTCAGCGCTGTCACTTCCACCTCAGGGTGATGAAGAAGAAGACGCAGAAACTCCACCCCTGTATACCCCGTTGCCCCAATAATGGCCACTTTTGTCTTCATCGATCACCTCTCCTGCATCATAACCCCACCTCCCCTCCCCTTATCTTAAGGGGAGGCAGTGAGGGGTTAAAAGGAATATGTGAATAGTATAAAAAAGGGGAGGCCCCATGACCTCCCCTTTTCTATCAGACCGATGCGGTCATGGAATTATCGTTTAGAGTATTGCGGTCTTCTTCTGGCTCCCCTCAATCCATACTTCTTACGTTCCTTAATTCTTGAATCCCTGGTGAGAAGGCCAGCCTTTTTCAGGGCATCTTTAAACTCCGCCTTGACTTGGAGCAGGGCTTTTGAGATCCCGTGGCGCACAGCCTCCGACTGACCAGCAGTCCCACCACCATGGACATTGGCCTTCACATTGAATTGATTCCGAGTCCCTGTCAGATCAAATGGCTGCATGATGATCATTTCGCAGGTCTCCCTGCCGAAATACTCCTTCAGAGCCCTTTCGTTCACTACAAACTTCCCCTCGCCCGGTTCCAACCAAACCCTGGCAATGGAGGTCTTTCTCTTTCCTGTCGCATAAATGGGTTCTTCCACTGTCTTCTCTCCTTATAGATATATTAAACGAATTATCCGAATGACAGCAAATTTAGCGAAAAGTTCGTTTCATTCGTTTCCATTCGTTTATTTATTCGGTATTAAACCTGAAGCGGAATGGG
>VGRY01000123.1 GCA_016875195.1 Deltaproteobacteria bacterium | reverse complement strand
TGATCCCGTATAAGGTGGATCGGATCACCAATTCGGTGTTCCCCGTAAAGCTCTGCGAATACATGGCGGGTGGCAAGCCGGTGGTAACGACGAATATGAAGGAATGCAGAAAGTTCAAGAGCGTGCTTGTCTCCGAGAGTCGAGAGGATTTCATTCAGCATATAAGAAAAGCACTCCTTCTTAAGGACAATTCAGATTACCTTAAGGTTTTATCCGAGGAGGCTTACTCCAACAGATGGGAGGAAAGGGTAGATCAGATAATCAGCCCATTAGAGTCGGAAAGACTTTTGGAACCGCTAAAAAAAGAGCGAATAGAGGAGCGCCTGTCAATCGCCACAGAAGAAATCGAAGCCATGCAAAAACTTCTCAATCAATCGATATACCAAATCGAGGCTCTCAATTCGAAGTTCATACAGACAATAGGGGAGAGGGACAATCTCTGGAATCAGTTAAACCAGACGATAGCAGAGAGGGATAATCTCTCGAACCAGCTACACCAGACGATCACTGAGAGGGATAATCTCTCGAACCAGCTACACCAGACGATAGCGGAGAGGAACAATCTCTCGAATCAGCTAAATAACATCTATTCGAGCGATTTCTGGAAGGTGGCCAGCTTTTATTACAGGGCGAGGGATAAATCCATTTTATTAAGGAGCATTCACGGCGGTTTAAAGTGGCTGAAGAGAGATATAAAAAATAATCTATATATTAAAGATATCCCAAAGTTTATCGTTTACGCCAAAAGGTATGGTCTCAAACAGGCTTTAAGAAGGAGCTACAAGAAGTTGAAGGCCGTTCAAAAGCCTCCTCCCCATACTTATGTAAAAATTGAACTTCATGAGATGCTACGTCGCGGAAAAGATAAACAAGGTATTGTGATATATCCTCCAACGATTGATTGGAACCATACCCTTTTTCAGCGCCCTCATCATATCATGCTCGGACTGGCAAGGAAAGGGTTTACCGTAATTTTCTGCACGCCTAATCAGATAGATTCCCTGCGTAGCGATTTTGTGTCCTTAGAGGAAAACCTCTTTCTGTGTAAAAATTCAGATGCCTTACTTAACCTTTCGGGAAGAAGGGACCTTATTCTTTACATTAGCAACACAATGCATAAACCATTGGTAGAAAAATTAAAACCTGCCAAGGTCATTTATGACTATATCGATGAGTTGGAGGTCTTCGGCAATTATGACCCTGGAATGGTTGTCGCGCACGAAGAACTTTTGAGAAATGCCAATCTGGTTTTAGTTACTGCTGAAAGGCTATGGCGGGAGGTCCAGCATATCAGGAGAAATGCAATATTATGTCCCAATGCAGTTGATTATTGGCACTTTGCCAGTGCCCAATTGATTGGACCAAGGCCTCTTGATTTTGAACGACGGGGGTTGACCTCTCGCCCGATCATTGGCTACTACGGGGCATTAGCTGAGTGGATTGATTATGACCTTCTCGCCAAAGCAGCAATGCAGCGGCCCAATTATGATTTTGTTTTGATCGGGTTGGACTATGACGGATCTCTTCATAAGAGCACTGTCACGGCGATACCAAATGTTCACTACTTAGGACCCAAGGAGTATATTGAACTGCCCCAGTATCTCAGATATTTTGATGTGGGTATTATTCCGTTTAAGCTTAATAAAATTACCCATTCGACATCGCCCCTTAAACTATTTGAATATATGTCTGCACTTAAGCCGGTCGTTACCACTGCTATGGATGAGCTCAAAAAATACTCATGTATTCTCATAGCACATGATTCAGATGAGTTCGTTAATCTGTTGGATAAAGCCATTACGTTAAAAACTTCCATGACATACCTTGAGAGTTTACGCCAGGAGGCTTTGGAAAACACATGGGATAGACGAGTGGAAATGATAACACGGTGGATTAGACAACCACACTTTCAACGGGCACTGACTGAATATATGAACAGCAAAGTTTCACCTAATCATCCGATGTATCATACTTATTTGGAATTTGCATCCAGTACGGTTGAGCGCGGGGATGCCATGGTTGAAATAGTGAGTAACCATGCAAAAATAAGAGGCAAGAGGTGTTTAGATGTTGGATGTGCTTATGGCGGATTCCCGATCGCATTTGCACAAGCTGGGACCAAAGAGGTAGTAGGAGTTGATATTAATTGTGATTATATCGACCTGGCCCATGAATTGCTTAAAGACCATAAGTGCGTGGTGCAACCCAAATTTTTTGTACATGATATCTTAAAGGATAATGTTGAAAAAGACCTGGGCAAATTTGATATTATAACGTGCAATGATGTAATTGAGCATGTATCTTCACCCGAACTTTTAGTAAAAAATTTATCGAGTCTGATTAAGCCTGAAGGTGTCTTATATCTCGAGATACCCAATGCGTATCATTATGGAATGGTTGCTCGTGATGGGCATTATGGTTTGTTTGGAATTACCCTCCTTGATCCAGCAAATGCCTTACTATATTATGGGCATCATTTTAAGAGTCTTAAGAGTCTGCCCTATGCTGTGGGAGAATATCTTGATCTTAACGGGTATATTGAACTTTTCGGCTCTCATGAATTTGAACCAGTTCTATTAAATGATATTCCTCAAAACGAAAAAGAGTTAAATCAAATTGCTAAGAATATACAATCCTTATCCAATGCCTATCAGACTGCTGCATCTAAGGCCCTCCCGGAGTCTCTTAAGGAGCACATGGGAAAAGTCCTTAAGAATTATGTTGATGGATTCTCACTATCTTACGAAAGATTTCTTAAAAGTAGTGGCGAAACAAAGGCAGCTGTCGCAAAGCATATATACGTTTATTATGGGATTGATTTTTGGAGGTTTTTGCTTAGAAAAAAAAAGTATAGTGGAAACCCATAGAATAGGGGTCAGACACGGTAAATTTGTTCTCCTTTCTCAGGCGTGGGCATGGCATGAATTTGCTGTCATCCGTAAGTAGTCGAAAACCAAACGAACATTACGTGTCAGCTCTCGCATTTTTTGGGCGACACTGCGGACCTTTTTCGATTTGATGATCCCGATGGCGAATCGGCGAAGCCGTGTGATGTTTTCTGGGCCGTGACCAGTTCTGATTCGGCTTCGGTCTTCATCGTAGTTCCAATCAATGATGTAATGACAACTATTCTCAATACTCCAATGGCCACGGTTGACCTTGAGAACGCGCTCTGGGTCGGCTTGCTCCGGGGTTCGACTGGTGATGCCATAAGCGATTTCACAAGAGGTCTTGCCACTCTTTTTGTTGGTGAAGCGCCGTTGGATGGCGAACGCCTGTCCGACATGGGGGAAGTCGAGATAGTCGTTGAGTTTGGTGGTGGTCCAGATTTTTCGGATTTCGATCCGTCCATGATCAGGGGGCGCATACTGGATGAAATCGGGTTTCTTGCGATCCTGGAACCATAAGGCGACGTCTTGGAGAACGCCGCGCTGGTTTCCTTTGACGGTAAAATGATAATGGGCATGGCGCTTGGTGACCAGGTAGTCGGCGATCTTGCGTTGGGTCAACAGAGCATCGGCTGTCAGATCCTTGCCCTCAAGATCGATGGTTTCAAGCAGGGGAATGGCCATCTTGATCTCGTTGGTGCGTTTGACTTGTTCATTGTCTTTTATCGGAAGGGTTCCCACTTTTTTTG
>VGRY01000122.1 GCA_016875195.1 Deltaproteobacteria bacterium | reverse complement strand
TTTTGCCCTATGTCCTGCGTTGATTCGTGCGCCGGATGCCAGGCCCGCGCCCCTGTCAAGTGGGTACGCTCCCTGGCTGGGGAAGCCACAATGCGGACTGATTTCGACGCCCACTGGGATGAGTTGGCCGAGGAGGGGTTGAGCGGGATGAAGGAATGGCGGTTGCAGCATCCGAACGCGACGCTGCGCAAGCTCTGGCGCGTCGCGTCAGCTTGCCGCGGCGGCCGGCAGATCCAGCCGCTCGTCCACCCACTCGCGCAGCAGCGCGCTGAGCGACTTGCGGGCAGCCACAGCCTCGGCATGGAGCACACCCTTCATGAAATCACTCACGTAAACTGTGATGGCATGAGGATGATCGCCGTCGTCGCCTGGCTCGAACCGCTCGAAGTACTCTGGAGGATACAAATAGTCTTCGCCGGATTCGTCAATAACACGCAGCAACGTACCATCGTTCTTGACCGGCGGCGCCACCTTGTAGACCTGCCCCAGGGCCAGATCGTCCATGGTGTCATCGAACGGTTTCCCATCCTGATCGTAGATAAACCCCTCGTTCTTGACACAGCGAACGTATTTCATACAAGCCTCTCAAGTCTGTACTTGTCCTTCATCGTCGGCGTCCAATCCCCTGGGCCTCGAACCAGTGGAGTTCCACGAGCCAGATTTCGCCGTTTTCGTATTCCACAGGAGCGCAGCCTTTGAGCTTTCGCCAGTTCCCATGACCGTAATGCCGGACGAGCTCCCGGCGAATTTCCATTCCGCTGCCTTTGGCAATGGTCTGGATGTCGGTGATCTCGCCGATGACCTTGAACTTCATTGTGAAAGGCCTCAACCGTGGAACTCTCGTATCTACTACCGAGGATTATAGCCCCAACTCCTTGCCCGGTCAATTCGAGGCCGACAAGCGACCACGGCCCCACATTGGCACCCCGGGCGGGGGCGCGGCGCTGCCTGAAGGGGATGTGCTGCTCACTGGCGGCGCCTACGACCCGGAGGATGGCAACAAAACAAAGCCCGCGCCAGCGCCGGTTTTCGCGTGGGCAATGCTCTCTGGCTGCCCTATGTCCTGCGTTAGCGCACGGCCGCGGCTCAGAGCTTGTTTAATAATAGGATAACTTGACGCGGCATCGGCCCGATCGTCGGCAAGGCGATTGCGCGGAGTTGCGTATTTGCCGCACATCGGGCAAACTTGGGGTATGACCAAGAAAGCATACCCTTCCGATCTGTCCGATACCGAATGGCGGCGGTTTGAGCCCCTGCTCCCACCGCCGAAAGCGATTGGCCGGCCACGCACCGTGGATCTGCGCCGGGTGCTCAACGCCATTTTCTACGTGGTGCGCAGCGGCTGTCAATGGCGGATGCTGCCCAAGGACTTGGGGGCCTGGCAAACCGCCTACTATTACTTCCGCAGTTGGCAGAAGGATGGTACCTGGCAGCAACTCAACGACACCTTGCGACGTACGGTGCGCCAACGGGCGGGCCGGGACCCGGAACCCAGCGCCGCGATCCTGGACAGCCAGAGCGCCAAGACCACCGAGGCCGGTGGGCCACGCGGCTACGATGCGGGCAAGAAGGTCAACGGGCGCAAGCGGCATATCCTGGTCGATACGTTGGGCCTCTTGCTGGCGATCGTCGTGCATACGGCGGACCTCCAAGATCGGGACGGCGCCAAGCTGGTGCTGGCCAAAGTGCGGGACCAGTTACCGCGTCTGAAATTGATCTGGGCGGATGGCGGCTATGCCGGCGCCTTGATCGCGTGGGTGCAGAGCCAGTGCGGCTGGGTCCTGGAAATCGTCAAGCGGCTGGGTGACGCCGTGGGCTTTCAGTTGCTGCCCCATCGCTGGATCGTGGAGCGCACCCTGGGCTGGTTGGGCCGCTCGCGGCGGTTGAGCAAGGACTATGAGGAACGGCCGGAGTGCAGCGAAAGCATGGTGTATATCGCCATGATTCGGCTCATGCTGCGGCAACTCGACCGCTCCCCCGCGACGAGTCAGGCGGCGGCCTAACGCCCAATCAGTCCATGCCCGCAAACGAGATGGCGCCAGCGCGTCTCGACATGGTGACGCGCCGGTCATCCGGTGGACAGACCCGCGGCCGACGGGGCTATGGCCAGGTGCGCGGCGTCGCCACGTCACAAGGCCTGGCACACGAGCGCGTTGGCCGCCGCGAACCGACCCAGCAGGCGAGTGCCACCGTCAGCGTTGCCGCTAAGGAATGAGAATTAAATAACTGTCCGCGTTGGCACGGCGCGGTAGTTCCACTGCGGCAGCACGTCGTCAAAGATAATGCGCATGTTCGTTTTGAAGTCGTCGGCGACCTTGCGGCCGGTCTGATACACGGTCTCAATGATGTCTACCACGACGCGCAGGCCTTTGCTGGTCTGCGTCTTTTCCAGCAGCTTTTTGACCAAGGCCCGGCTGGTCAAGATCACACCTTGACAGGCGCGCGTGATGTGCGGGAACACGCGGTGCTCAATCGGGTTGTACTTGGAACAATAGGGCGGATAGTGGGCGATGCGGATTTCCAGGCCCAGGTCATCGGCCAGCTTCTGCAGGTCTTCTTTGAAGATGAAGTGATGGCTGTTGTTGCTCCCCCCGCCATCGCAGAGGCCCAGCAGCGCCGTGGCGTGCGGAAACTGGGCGTGGCCATGGTCGAGCCACCAGGCGCGGATACAGTCGCAGGCAAACTCACTGGTGTCTTTACTGGCGCCTAAATGGATATAGCCGATGTTGTGCTGGAGATCGAAAATGCCATGCGGAATGATGAGGCCCTCCGCTGCGCTGGTGAAGTCATGGTCCAGCGTGCGCAGTTCCTGCCGGGTATAGAGCTGACCAGCCCGATACAAGTTGCCCAGATACTCCTTCTTCTTGGTGTCAAAGCTGATCACCGGGTTGCCGGCGGCGGTGAATTCCGCTCTGAGCGCCTTGATCTTGGTGAATTGCTCATCGCGGTGGGGCACCGTTTTCAAGGTCTGCTTTTTCTGCGCCTTGCGCCGCCGATAATGGTGCTTCTTGAGTAGCTTGCGCACGACACTCTTACTCACCTGCACCTGCTGGTGCTCGGCCAACAGCTTGACGATCGCCTGCGGCGTCAGGTCAGTCCAGACGACTTGCGCATCCATCGGGTCGCCCGCCGTGTACTCCTGGAGCACGGCCAAAAACTGGGCGTCAATGTCCGGATATTTGGTCGTATAGCTCTTGCGCCCACCGCCCGGTTTGCGCACGGTCGCCGTAGGTCGGGGCTGCTCGGGCAACTCGCCCAAGTCCCGCAGCCCGCGCCGCACCGTCTTGACACTGCACCCCAACACCTGGGCAATGTAGCGCTGCCCCTCGGGGGGCAATTTCAGGGCCTCAATGGCGGCATACCGCCGGCGGTCCTTCTCGTTCAACGTGGCGGCGTACTTGCGCATCGCCTGCTCGATTTCCGGGCTATAGGGTATCATGGTGGCTCCGCATCTTGACGTGGTGGGGCGCAGACTCCAGGAGAGCATAACCCGGAGCCGGTCGGATGGCAAGAACGACCAGGGGCATTGGACAGTTAATTAATTCTCGTTCCTAAGTGCGTGGCCCCGTGCAAGTCAAGGTTGCATCAAGCGCCAACAACCGACTAATAACACCATTATTAAACAAGCTCTGAGACGATAGCACAGTGGGG
>VGRY01000121.1 GCA_016875195.1 Deltaproteobacteria bacterium | reverse complement strand
ATAGGCCATTGGGATGCCTCCTCTGTTGGGCTGCATTGTATCATATCGATATGGAGACAGGTAGAGTTTTTTCATTCGTTATGCTAAAAATTCTTACCCCTCACCCTCCCCATTGTGACACAGCCTCTCGGGGGAGAGGGGAAGGGTGAGGGGTGCTTTGGTTATTGATCATTGGAATTTAAAGCATTTTTTTCAAAACAACTATGGCCGATTATAAGAAATGGTTTTCAAGTTCGAGGCATTCCCTCTGGAGGACCGTCAGTCTCTTCTTTGTCCTGATGGGGCCCGGGGTGATCAGTTCGAATGTTGCCAACGATGCAAGCGGTATTACCACCTACTCACTCGCCGGTGCGGAATTCGGCCTGAAACTGATCTGGTCTCTCGTGCCGATTATGATCGCCCTCGTTATGATTCAGGAGATGAGTGCTCGAATGGGCGTGGTGACAGGCAAGGGGTTGTCCGATCTGATCCGTGAAAAATTCGGTGCCAAGATCACTTTCTACCTGATGATCGCCATGTTCTTCACCAATATGGGAAACGTCATCGCCCAATTTGCAGGAGTAGCGGCCGGGATGGAGGTCTTGGGAGTGAATAAACTCATCTCCGTTCCCATCAGCGCTTTTCTGATGTGGTGGATGGCTGTCAATGGAACCTATAAATCCTTAGAGAAGATCTTTCTGGCCGGCTGCGTTTTTTATCTTTCGTACATTGTGACAGGGATCATTGTAAAACCGGATTGGGGCCATGTCGCCGAACAATTCCTATATCCCAAACTGAGCCTCGAACCCTCAGAGATGGCCATGGTGATTGGTTTGATGGGAACGACCGTGGCCCCATGGACACTGTTTTACCTCCAGGCAACCGTGGTTGAAAAAGGAGTCAAACTGGAGGAGTATAAGTTCTCCCGATTCGATGTTGTTGTAGGATCGATCATTGCCCAGATCGTCGCCTTCTTCATCGTTCTGGTCTGTGCGGAGACCCTTTTTAAAAACGGGATCCAGATTGAGACGGCGAAAGAAGCAGCCCTCGCTCTTAAACCCTTTGCCGGAAAATACTGTACCTATCTTTTTGCCTTTGGCCTGGTCAATGCATCCCTCCTGGCAATCTCGGTCGTTCCCCTGTCCACGACCTATCTCATCTGTGAAGGCCTGGGGTGGGAAGCGGGAATCGATAAGAAATTCGTAGAGGCCCCCCAGTTTTATGGGTTCTATTCTCTGATGATTCTGTTGGGAGCAGGGATCATCATGTACCCAAACGTCCCCCTGATTCGCATCATGTATCTATCACAGGTCATCAATGGAGTTGTTCTGCCTTTTGTACTCATCTTCATTCTCCTGCTCATCAACGATAAGAAGTTGATGGGAGAGCAAACAAATGGCCCCATCTTCAACATCATCGCCTGGATCACCACCATCGTCCTGATCGGCTTCACCCTCCTCCTTTTGATCCAGATGATTTAATTTGATTTCAATGATGAGTCCTTAATCGATGTCCTAACCGGAACAAGAGAAAAGCCTTGACATGTATATTCTTGCCATATACAATTGTTTATTATGGATGATGTTTTAGGAAGTTTTGTAGGCTTCCAGTGGGATCGAGGGAATAGTAATAAAAACCTCCTCAAACATAATGTTCAGAACTGGGAGTGTGAGCAGGTATTCTTTAACAAACCACTCCTTGTTCTCGAAGACCCAACACATTCGGTCGCTGAAAGACGATGGGCAGGATTTGGTAAGACGGACTCAGGTCGTTTCCTTGTTGTGATATTCACAAAAAGAGGCAATCTATTAAGAGTCATCTCGGCACGAGACATGAACAGTAGGGAGAGAAAATATTATGAAGAAAATGAAAAGAAAAATTCCAATTTTTAAGAATGAAGATGAAGAGCGAGAATTTTGGGCGACCCATTCACCCCTGGACTATTTTAATTCCCAAAAGTTTAAAGAGGGAGCATTCCCCAATTTGCGACCCTCTCTCAAATCCATTTCTATTCGCCTCCCAGAGGATTTGCTGGTGGAACTCAAAACCCTTGCAAATAAGAAAGATGTGCCTTATCAAAGCCTTGCAAAAATATTTCTCGCAAAACAAATCGTTCTCGAACGAGAATCCTTAAGTAATGGTCCCAGAAGGCCTAAAGAGAAAGTCGCAGCCTAACAACCCATACAGCAGATGACGTACATTTATCAGTAATTCCATCTTAAATTTCAACCACTTAGATATATGACACTCCCTGGGATAGGCCTTCCTTTAAACTACCTCTAATAGAATTTCATTTCAAAAAAACAAAAATCCATAACCTCTTGATATAACTTGAATTCCACTCCAATTGATCCCGTACTTGGTACGATAATGGATTAAATTAATTTATTTTTTAAGTGCTTTTCATTATATTTATGTGGAATGTGGAAGGCAGAATTACATCAACAGGAGGAGAGATGGGCACCGAACGGGCGAATGCCATCCGGGTATCCAATGAGCTTTCTGCATTAGAAGTGGAATATATTAATGCGACAAAAGAATTGTCTCGGTCCAAAGGTTACCTCCCAAGGTGGAGGTTGAAAGAGCGTATTGATGAGTTGAAGTTGGAGCTGGGATGGACTTACCTCGATTGTGGAGAATATGAAAAAGGATTGGCTCTTTATCATACCCTTTCCTGGAAGACTCACGGAGAGATAAAATGCAATGGGATTGCAAGAGCATTGACTGAAATGGGGCATTATGGTGAAGCAAGGAGGCTCTTAGAAAAAGGGTTAAGAGAATTCCCGGAATCCTGTGCGCTTTGGACAGGTCTTGGAATTTTACTTGACATCCTGGGCGATCATGTCGAAGCGCTGAACTGTTTTGAAGCGGCCATAAAGTTTAATCCTACCCAAAGCCCGGGTCCACTTTATAACAAGGCTCTGGCTCTGATGGAGCTGAAATCCTATACGGATGCGGCATCCATTATTGATTACCTCATTCAAGAAAACCCCGAGGATCCAAAGTATCTTGCAGAAAGGGGAAACTGCGCACTTGGAGCCGGATATTCCCATGAGGCACTCCAATATTATGGAAAAACCATAGCTCTCCTTTCTAAATATCCAGATGTTCACACAAGCATCTCTATTTATGCAGGGCTCTGCTCTGCGTATATGGAATTGGGAATGAAGAAAGAGGGAATGGAGATTGCTATGGAGGGATTAAAGGAATTTCCGGATGAAGATCCAGTTCTCTATCAAAATGCAGGAGCCACCTTTTACGAGATGGGCTGGCGAAAGGAAGCCATTGAAATCCTTAAAGAAGGTGTAAAGAAATTCCCGGATGATAAAGAATTAAAGGAATGCCTGAAAAGTTTCGAAGATGATATGGATGACCCCGATGATAATATAAAACCGCCCATCCTCGGCTTGTTCCTTCTCATGGCATTGCTTTACCCCGTTAGAAAGTTCCGCTGATTACCGTGTGCAAAGTTTGGTTTCTACCGGAGTATGAGCCTTCCCATTTGAAAGCTGAAAACTTTCTAACGGGGTTTATAAAAAAGGGAGAAAAAAATGAATGGCCTCAACCTCCCTCTCCCCTTGGAGGCTGTGTCACAATGGGGAGGGTGAGGGGTAAGAATTTTTAGCATAACGAATGAAAAAACTCTACCTGTCTCCATATCGATATGATACAATGCAGCCCAACAGAGGAGGCATCCCAATGGCCTAT
>VGRY01000120.1 GCA_016875195.1 Deltaproteobacteria bacterium | reverse complement strand
TTGAGTTTATCTCCGTCCTTATATGAAGGACTGGAACTATCACCTAACACAAGCTAAACCGAATTTAACATACTATATTCAAAATAAGCGAAAGATAAGGTACATATAATGAAACAATTCAAAAGGTTATCACATTCACTTTATGAATGCAAGTATCACATTGTATTTTGTCCAAAATATAGACACCGAATTTTTAAAGACGATATTGTTGAATATACACGTCAACAAATCTACCAACTTTGCAAACAAAAAGAGTTGGTGGAAGTTTTAGAACTCAATATCAAGCCTGACCATATCCATCTTGTTATGGATATACCCCCAAAGTATTCTGTATCAGAGATAATGGGTTTCCTCAAAGGTAAACTTGCACTAAGGCTTTTCCAGAAATACGAGCATTTAGGTCGTAAGTATTGGGGTCGTCATCTTTGGTCAAGAGGATACTTTGTTAGCACTATCGGTTTAGATGAAGACAAGATACGCAAATATGTTAAATGGCAAGAACAAAACGACAAAGAGAGCGAATCTCATCAAGGAGAATTGTTCTAGCACAATCTAACGCAGTAGCATCGCACCTTCTATAGAATTTTCGGAAAATAATTGAGGCTTTGAAAAGTCAGTTTTATGTAGTATTATCTTCTCGGAGGTAATACCAATGAGAAAACGAGCAATAAAGCCTTTACCAGAACCAGAAAAGCAAACACTCCTTGAAATGTATCGTAATCACTCAGAATCAAGAATGAGAGAAAGGGCTCATATGGTTCTGCTATCAAGACAAGGTTATAACGTCAATGAAATATGCTCAATAGTATATCGCACTGAAAATACAGTAACTACATGGCTAAATGCCTATGAAAACAAGGGTTTCCTGGGATTATATGATCAACCTATTACAGGAAGACCTTCTCGGCTAAACCAAGAGCAACTTGACCAGATAGCCACGTGGCTCGATAACTCTCCACGTAAACAAGGCTATCATCAGAGCAACTGGACATTAAGGCTGATAAGACATCATCTATGGATGAAATTCAAGATACAATTCAGTTTAAGTCATCTATGGGATATAGTTCATAAACTGGGATTCGCTGTCATCAGACCCAGGCACAAAACCATAGTTCCTACAAAGGAACAGATACTGGAAGCTTTAGGTAAAATATCTCGTCATACCCAGAGAGCCCTATCCGGAGAAATTCGTTTCTTTTACTTTGATGAGACCGTTGCTACTATGTGGTCAACCCTCTGTTGTCGTTGGGCACGTAAAGGAACACGTCCAGAGATACCAATGGCAGATGATCATGGACGTTTATATGTGTTTTCAGCAGCGAACCCATTGAGTGGTAATGTTCATTATCACATTGCATCATCTCCTAATAAAGAGTGTGTCTTGGAGTTTCTGAAACAGATGCGAAAGCGTTACCCGGCAGACAAGCTTGTTTTTCTAATAGATAATGCTAGACCACATAAGGCAAAGATTGTGAAACAGTTTGTAAAAGATGACGGCAATATTGAGTTGGAATATCTTCCAAGTTATACCTCTTTGAAGTGTAATCCCATAGAGCGATTGTTTAAATGGTTTCGTAGAGTAGTAACCCATAATGAGTTTTATGAGAATATCATTGAACTCAAGAACGCTATCAGAGCTTTTTTCAAATTAGTGGTTAGTTTGCCAAAAAGAGTCGTTTCCTTGTTGAGACTTAACCTCAACTCTTTTCCGGAAATTCTATAGGTGCAACAGATTCAAGCCACCGCCTATGGCGGTGGTAATTGACTATAAAACTTATCTTTCGCTTATTTTGAATATAGTATGTTAAATTCGGTTTAGCTTGTGTTAGGTGATAGTTCCAGTCCTTCATATAAGGACGGAGATAAACTCAAAAGAAATAGAATATGTTTCTGCAATTCTGACAAGGGTGTTATATGATAAATCGTTTGATTATCCAATTGGACAACACTCATATCAATATAATCAAAAGCTTTGAGCAATCGCTCTGTGGTCGGTCTACTTGTCTCTCGCTTGGGATTACCTGCATACAATCCGCTCATACTCTCATCAGAAGATTGAAGGTTACTACGCAAGACATGCTCAAGCAACGTCAACAACCTAAGAGCTATACTCAAAAGACGTATCAGTCCACAAGCATGATCTTCTCTACGAACATAAAGTGGATGTATTCCCAATGGATGACCTTTCAAACGACTGAAGTTACGCTCTATGACTGGCGACTTCCGAAATATGTTTACTGCTTTGCTCAAAGGGAGTTTAATGACTTTTGTATTCGTCACATAAAGACGCCAACCCATGAGAATACGTGTTTTACGGATTGCTCTATCATCACGTTCTACATCAACTATATAACGAATAGAATTATCTATACGACTTGGATTGCCCCCATACCCTCGTATGGTTCTCCGTCCTTCTTCACTGTTATAGCTGACTTTCAAAAGACCTTCTACAGCATGCTTTTTCAGTATGCTCTTTACTTCCGATTCAAGCTTATTCAAGTCCTTATACTGTCGTTTACCTCGTCCTCTGTCTGGTGTCAAAGACCTTATTGCTTGTTCTGCTTTATCCAACCTTTGACTCAATCCCCTACGAGCATTTCTTGCCATAGATGGAGAATAAACTACCAGAACACGCTCATCCCAATCCATACCTTGATGTGTTTGATGAACAACAGTCTCATAACCAACTGCTATGGCTTCATCGTCATTGCGGATAAGAGTCAACGTCTGCTGTTTGTTCCATACTGGTTCCAACAATTCCTCTATCTTTTGGGGAACATCACCTACACAAGACAAAGGTGTCAGGTAGTAGTCTCCACCAGACTGTATAAATGCTCTAGTATCAATGGCACTCATCTTGGAATCACCAACATACAGACGACCACCACATCCCAAGGCATGACGGGAACGGATAACTGCTGGTATGTAAAGACCATCATCAGCTTCACTACCGGACAGGACAAGAGTGGCGATTGGCAATCCCATAGGATCAAGACTACTCAACATCACCTTGAATTGTGGCAAGTCTGGTCTATGGTCTTTGCTGTATCCGTATGCAAACAAAGTGCTATTTTCAGTGTCATGATAAACGCTTGCTGTGGTGCTATCCAATCTTACTGTAGGAAGTCCTTCTGGTTCATTTTGCAGATCATAGACGGATATCAGGTGTTGGCAAAGATGATTTTCTATCTCCTCCCATACGTTGTCTTTGCTAAACCAACCAAGCACATCAGCCAAACGGTCATCGGTGAAATCTTTTGCATTCAGTGGTTGTTGAATCAGAGCAGTCAAAGTCTGAATGTGTTTATCAGCCCAGGATTCAACCTCGACCATGCGATGGTCAGACTGGGAAACAATGTAAATGAGCCATGCAGTAGTCAACCATCCGATGCTCAATCCTTGATGGTTGCCGTGAGTATTCACGATTTTATCAATAGTTTCTTGAATACCCATTTGTTTAAGGAAACCAAACAGAATGGGTATATCGTCAACACGTTCTGTATAAATGTTTATTTCTAAAATAATGACAGAAGTTTATCCCAATTTTATCTTTTATGCAATAAAATAAGCGAATGATAAGTGTACCTCTCTGAAGTTTCACACCTTCTAGGTGAGGTACATCATATCATATTCGTAAGGTTGTATTAATTACTAACACGGTAGAACCTTTTTCTTGTACCACTACCATAGGTAGTGGTTTAATATTATTAATTACCTTGTAAAAGGTTATTTTGCCTTGTTTAGTTTAATTTCACATCAAAAGTATATAGTGATTTGAATACAGTTTCTGAAAACTGAGCCTCAAAAAGTATTGGTTTTTGAGACAATCAGAGCTGAAAAACATAGCATTTCAAAGGACTAAATTTA
>VGRY01000119.1 GCA_016875195.1 Deltaproteobacteria bacterium | reverse complement strand
TTAAATCAATTCGAGTGAAATGAGGTCAAAAGAACCGATCAACCCTTTGGCATTGAGTTTGCAATTTATTAATTGACAAATAAATTACCATCATTTCAATACGTCGATAAAGCCAAACCACGAGTAATCGTGGGGCGGAAAACCACGGGTCCAAGAAGAACCCCAAAGAGGCTCTTGTTCTTGGCTAATAGCTGATAGCTAAAAGTCTCTTTGGTGGATTTGCCATGCAAATCCCTTGGATAGCCGAGTTGCCGAAACGTCGGGAATTTTTCGGAACCCGTGGTTTACAGTTACCATGGGTTTTTTTATTGGGATTTCATGGCAAGAAGATGAAAGGAGGGAGGAAGATGTCTTTAGAAAGATTATGTCAATTTTACGATCACTCAAAATGCCTCCTCAACAACAATTTTTGCGATCTGGATTGCAGCCGGTTCTCGGATGAGAAAGGGTCCAGGCAGGTCGGAACGAAGAACACCATCAAGGATTTGCGAAATGAAGAGATGGATAAGGAAATAAGAAAAGTCGGATGGAGATTGTGATAAGATTGGATAAAATTTAGCTCTGTTTTTCTGATTTCTTTCTCGATCGTTCGACTTTAGCGCTTTTGATCAAGAGCTCCCGGAATTTCCTCTTCACTTCCACATCGGCGATGTTCTCCATCAGTTCTTCGATCCGGTCGATTGTCTTCCGATCAAGCTTCTCCTCTTTCCTCTGCTTCTGCTCCTTAGGTGGAGCCACTGCCGGAGAAATCTTTCCAACCTTATATCGAATATCCTCAATCAGGGGCTCGCCGAGGAAACCATTGATCTTTCCCAGGAGGGTGGGTTTTAGAAATTGGAGCTGCTGCATCCAGGTGGAGTGAGAGACCTCAACGAACAGGATTCGGTTTCGTATGGCATGGGGTTGAGTTTGAAGGGCGATGGGCTCGCCTACGATCTTGCTCCAGGCGCTCCAGATGGAATGAGCCCTTAAGGGAGCTTCGAGTTCCAGACCCTTGAGGGTTTGCTCCAGGACTGAACGGATGGGGGAGGGTTTTTTCATCTCTCCATCTTTCTGTTATAGGCAAGATACGGAATCAGCACCTCGGCGAGGTGAACCATCAGGTATAGACTCATCGCGAGGGTGGCGATATAGCCCCAGGTCATGGGTTCGTAAAAAAGGGTAAAAACAAAGGAATAGATAACATAGGCTGAAAATCCAGAGAGCAGAAATTCTAAAAGATTACCGATTCTCCTTTTCCACTTCGATTTCAAAAGGAATCCCTTGATCGCAAGAAATGGCAAGGGCCAAACAAACGTGACCAAGAAGAGCCAGGTGGATGGTTCTGATAATTCGAGGAATTTTATGGGGACTAAATATTCGATAGAGCTTCTTTCCATATTGGTTGATTGAGGCGCTGTTGGAGATCGTTCCTGTTGGGGCGAGGTTTGCGTCTGTTCATTCTTAGGAATTTGTTTCCGTTCACAACTCCCCAGGGGCATAAAAATCGAGATCAGCAGTATCACCGCTAACACTATTTTTATTTTCCAAAACATCTGAATCTCTCCGATTTAGGCTATTTTAGTCGTATCGATTCTCGGGAAGAGAGGCGTTGGTTTAACCACTTTTTTTCCGGACCGGATCCCTCCCCATGTTCCATTCTCTTCCAGGTTCTGTTCCCAGAGATTACCTTCCATTCCGAGTTGGGCCCACATCTTCTCGGCAGTCGAGGGCATAAAAGGGGCAAGCAGCAGGGCAATGATGCGGAGAGATTCGAGCGTCTGGTAGAGGACGGTGGCCAGGCGGGGACGATCTTTCTCGTCTTTGGCCAGGGACCAGGGAGCCGTTTCATCAACATACTTATTTGAAGCGCTCACGATCTCCCAGATCGTTCCCAGCGCCTTATTAAAGGAGAGATCGTTCATCTGTTGGGGAAGTTGAGTGAAGACCTTTTGGGAAACCTCCTGAAACCGGTGATCGATCTCATTCAGAGAGGAAGGCGTTGGGATGGTGCCTTCGAAATATCGGGTCACCATGCTGAGTGCCCGGCTGAAAAGATTGCCCAGATCATTAGCGAGGTCGCTGTTGATCCGGTGAACCATTGCAGAGTGGGAGAAATCTCCATCCAATCCGAAAGGGACCTCCCGCATGAGAAAATACCGGACCGCATCTACACCATAGGTGTCGATCAGACGATTCGGCTCAACCACATTCTGGAGCGATTTTGACATCTTCTTTCCCTCGACCGTCCACCATCCATGTGCAAAGACCATCTTGGGTGGCGTAAGACCAATGCCCTGGAGCATGGTAGGCCAGTAAACGGTGTGGGTCGTGAGGATGTCTTTGCCGATGAGGTGGATGGCCTGGGGCCAGAAGTCGGAGAAAGAATTTTCTCCTGAGCCATACCCAATCCCGGTCACGTAATTGATCAGGGCATCGAACCAGACATAGGTCACATAGTCCGCATCAAATGGAATTTCGATTCCCCATCTCAACCGCTTCTTGGGCCTTGAGATGCAGAGGTCTTCAAGGGAGCCCTGGAGAAATCCCAGGATCTCATTTCTTCGCGATGCGGGCAGAATGAAGCGCTCATTTTTTTGTATGTGCTCGATCAACCAGGATTGATATTTACTCATCCGGAAGAAATAATTCTTCTCGGAGAGTTCGTTCACCTCCCGAAGGCAGTCCGGACATTTTCCCTCGGTGAGGTCCTTTTCAGTCCAGAACCGTTCGCAGGGGACACAGTACCATCCATCGTAGCTTGCCTGATAGATCTCGCCCCGGTCATAGAGGTCCTGGAGAATCATCTGGACGACCTTCTTATGGCGGTCCTCGGTCGTTCGGATGAAGTCGTTGTTGGAGATGTTGAGCCTCTGCCAGAGAGACTGGAACCGTTTGACCATTTCATCGCAGTGGGCCTTCGGATCGATTCCCCTTTCCTGTGCGGCCTTCTCCACTTTCTGCCCATGTTCATCTGTACCGGTGAGAAAGAAGGCGTGATAGCCTTCAAGCCGCTTAAATCGGGTGAGGATGTCAGCCGCAACAGTCGTATAGGCATGGCCGATGTGAGGGACATCGTTGACATAGTAGATGGGAGTAGTGACGTAGAACGTGCCTTTAGATTTCGGATGCATGGATGGTAACTTCTCCCCCTTCTTCCAGTTGGACGGTGATGGTCTGGTTGAGGACATTCTGACGGATCACTTTTCCTTTGCCCGAGCGAGTGGTGATGTGTTTCCCCACTTTGGGAAGATCCTTTTTCAGTTCCATATAGGTCGGATATTCATAAGCCAGACAGCACATCAGGCGGCCGCAGATGCCTGATATCTTCGTCGGATTGAGAGCGATGTTCTGTTCTTTGGCCATTTTGACCGAGACCAGTTCAAATCGACTCATGAATTTGGCACAGCAGAGTTCCCTTCCGCAACTTCCGAGGCCGCAGATCATCTTTGCTTCATCCCGCACACCGATCTGCCTCATCTCGATCCGCATCCTGAACTGGGCGGCCAGATCCTTGACCAGATCCCGGAAATCAACCCGCTTTTCCGCCGTAAAGTAGAAGAGAATCTTTGAGCGGTCCAGGAGAACCTCGGTCTTGACCAGCTTCATGTGGAGGTTCTTCTCCTTAATCTTCTCCAGGCAGAATTGAAAGGCATCCTTTTCGAGTTGTAGGTTTTTCTCGAACTGTTCCAGATCTTCGGGGTTGGCTTTGCGCACCAC
Source organism: Deltaproteobacteria bacterium (assembly GCA_016875195.1). Lineage (GTDB taxonomy): Bacteria > Desulfobacterota > BSN033 > BSN033 > UBA1163 > RBG-16-49-23. Next base: position 197 of record VGRY01000119.1, on the reverse strand, counting down.
TTTTCTCGGAGATTTCAGGATGAACCGTTTCTCCTTTTCCTGTGGTGCGGAGATGGTTTTTCCCAGGACCAGACCTTTTTCCGACTCCACAATGACCGACTCCCCAGCTTCGAGGGGAAGTTCGCCGGCATCGAACTCTTCAGCCTTGCTATTGATCATTCTGACATAGACCATTCGAATCATCTTCTCTATCCTTA
>VGRY01000118.1 GCA_016875195.1 Deltaproteobacteria bacterium | reverse complement strand
CTTTATTCATTTTCCTCTATTGCGTTTCTAAAATCAAGCCTCTGGGGATGCTGTTAACTTATTAATTTGCTAACGTTATTATTAAGAGTCTCAAAATAGTCCATACATGAGAAGCCAGCGGTTCAAATTAAGAAGAAGAAAGCAGGGAGTCAGGTCTTGCAATCCAACAATCTGGTCTTTCTGGTTTGTTTGGTCTGTTTGGTTTTTACTAATGATTTTCCTTCGGATGGAAATGATCCTTCGGCGAGCTCAGGATGGAAATGCCTCCTACGCTGAGAAGCTTCGGAGGCCAGGGAGGCTTCGCATGGAATACCTACCCAGAATGCACGTGGGGTCAGGCTTTCGATGTTTGGATTTTCTGTTCTTTCTCGTTTATCTGGTTTATCTGGTCTGTTTCGTCTGTCAGGTCTCTTTGGTTTGTCTGGTTTCTCTTGTTGCCGGAGCTAAATCCTGTTTCTTTTTTCCGAAGATAAGTGATGAAGCTTACTTTGCTTGCCGTCTGGCTTCCCTAATCACGCTCACAACTGACGGTTTATCTATTGCAATCACTTCGTCTTTGAGATGTTTGTGGTGGGGAAAACTTTGCAAGTTTGGAAAATGCGGAGTATTATCATACCGAAAAACTATATTCTTTCCCTTGTCCTGGAAACGGTATCTGTACCTCAGGCGCCTGACCTCGCCCTCAAATATTATTGATTCATTCAACTCGAGCAGATGCCCGTTATAAAAACGCAGCCTGATATGAAGGTTATTAATCAGTCCAAAATTGTATAAACAGGGAGGGACCACTCGTCTTATACCCCCCCTCTATTCCCCCCTTAAATTAAGGGGGGAGGAAGGGGGGTTACGAAAGCTTTTCAGAAGAGGATGTCTTTTCAATTATGGACTCCTTAGTAACACGGCCGGAAGCCAAAATCTCTTCCTCGTACAGTTCGATATAGGCATCTTCAGTTTCCCCAAGGGTTGTCTCAACCTCTTTGAGATAAAAGGAAATGGCCTCAAGCAGCATGTCTGAGCTTTTTCTCTATCCTTTCGCGGATTGCTATAAAGTGCTCATAAGCATTCGACCATTCCACAAAATCGACTGAATCCTCCAACTCCCCAGCAGAGTATCTATGAAAAAAATCCTCAGAGGGCATACTGTAGCGTTCCTCTAAGATACTCATACGTTTGGATACTGCTACCAGGGCATCTACGGGAGAATCGTAAATCACGGTTTGCTTTTGCACGGTGTACCTCCATAGACGGATTTTAAATATCCAATAACACATTAAGCACGAAAAGCAAAGAAGGCCTGTGGGGTCAGGCTTGCAATGTTGCAATTTGAGGCACGGTCGATATGTTGTAGCCCGAGGGGACATTGGTTCTGAAACAACTTTCGTGTTGGGTGACTCGGGTTTTTGAGTTATTAAGCGAAGACATCAATGCCCTTGGTGTACCAGGCCTGGATGGCTTTCTTCTCCTGGATCGTTAATTCTCCAAGATATTTGCGGGGGTTCCCGCACATCCAGCAGGAGCAGACCGTGTTGTTCTTGGAAAGATGCCCTGGACTCTTCGCATGCCAATGCTTTCGACGCAGCCTCTGATGGATGACCCGGTTGCGGTCATGACGGCGAATTGCTCTCTTGGGGACACATGTCATAAAACAAAGATTAGACTCAGGCTTCGTAGACATCTTCGTTGGCGATCCTTTTGGCCGCATATAACAGGGCTGCCCGAACATCATCCTCTTTCAGAAAAGGATAGTCCTTTCTCAGGTCATCAATGGTCGCACCATATGCGACCTTTTCAACAACGATCTCTACCGGAAGCCGCGTCCCTTTAATCACCGGTTTGCCAAGCATAATTTTAGGGTCTACAGCAATTCTTCTCAACAAGGTCCGCTCTGTCATCTTTGACCTCCTAAAGGGATGACCCGAATCTTACTCTTTGAGATAATGATGTAATGATTCAAGAGTTTTTCCCTATAACCCATCAGAAGCTTCCTCATTAATTTGACCTTTTCCTGCGATGCCTGCCCCTTGATCCGAAACAGGATTGCCCCTGCATTTAACCTTTTCTGCATGATGATCAGATCGCCAAAACCTTTGTCATTGGTAACGAGAATTCTCTGTTCTTCGTTTGCCATCTTGAGCAGGTCTTCATCAAACATCTCGCAATCGTAGTCTGGTACCCATTTAATATCATAGCCCTGTTTTGACAAATAATCTACTATGGGTTTTTCGACATTCACATCTGCCAAGAATTTGATTTCGCCCACCGGGTTTTCTTCTTAACCGTTGCCTGAACCTTGACCTGTGGTTCTATGATTCGAGAGCTTTCATCCCCGAGATTCTTTCAAGATTTCATCCAAATCGGATTGAAAAGGAGATACGCGGTATTGCCCCAGCCTCTTCAAAAAATCCACACGATTTATTCCGGCCAGCCTCGCCGCTTTGCCAGAAGATATCTTGCCAAGTTCATAAAGCTTCAAGGCCAGAAGATACTTTGCCTCTTCTTCAAACTGCTTTTTACTTTCCTTAAGGGAAAGCAGGACATCATCCGAATATTTTATGGTAAGCGTATTTTCCTTCATCTTCCCATATTTCTCCTTCCTTAAGGAGCATGGTAAATGAGTATACATCTTAATACAAGAGCAACTTTCTACAAAAAGGTTTCAATGATGGCTATGGTCGTTTGCGTAGCAAGCGAACTCTTTAAAATGGTCGCCAGCATGTAGAGACCTTTTTCCGTAAATGCGGTTGGCAGTTTCACCTTGCCGCCCTTGATTGAAGTCGAAAATTTCGACTTCAAAGCATCCCATTCATCTTTTTCCAGGTCAAAGATGTATCCCTTGGAAAATTTATCAGGATTGTTTTTAACGGCCTCATTGATCCTCTTTGTTTCGACGCCATAGAGTTTTGCAACGTCACTATCAAGGATGGCTTTCTGACCTCTTAACTCTATGATCAACTCTTGTATGTTCTCAATTTTTTAAATTTCATTCATGGAGCCACCTTTCTAAAGCTGGCGCGAAGCCCTTGTTCAAATCTTTATTCTTGGTTTTATGGTTTGTCTGGTTTTTGGTCTTTTTGGTTTATCTGGTTTTTGGTAATGATTATCCTTCGACAAGCTCAGGATGGAAGTAATCCCTCAATCAGCTCGGGATGGAAGTTAGTCCCGTCCTACGGGACTGGAAACAGGGCAAGCTTCCGCCATCCCGGATTTTGGTTGATCCGGCAAAGGTTTTTCTTTTGTGTTGTGCCAGAAAACTGGGCAATTCTTATTTGTCAGAGGTTGGAGGACTGAGGCTAGAGGCATCAAACCCCTAACCTCGCACCTGTAACAATTCTTCAGGCGACTTTTTTGATCAGCCATCTCGATGCCTGAACGGGCACATCAGCGCCGATCATGCTCAAAAGAATCCTCACCCGTCCCTGATCAGACATCCTTTTATCGAATATCCCCGTTAACCCCTTAAAGGGACCGGACGTAAACTCGACCAGATTCCCCTTTTCCAAAGGGTCTTTTAGGATGACCAGGTTATCCTCTCCCATCCGGCTCTTAATGGCCTCCACCACTTTCCCGGAGACCGGGATCGGTTCATTTCCCGAACCTAAGACCTTGCACACCCCTCTTGTCCATTTCACTTTATAGTAATGAGCATCTGTATCAAGTCTTGCGAAAAGATAGTTGGGGAAGAGCGGTTTGACCCTCGAAAGCATCTTCCCGTTGGAATATTGAAAGGCTTTGCAGAGCGGGAGAAAGACTTCGATCGCTTGGTTGGACAGGTTGGTTTCTGCACGGAGTTCATTTCCGGGTTTGGTTTGAACCACGAACCACTGGCGCAAATCGCCCGGGTCTTTCTGGTTTCTCAGGTTCATCTGGTTGATCTGGTTGATTGGGTTTGTTGGGTTCATTGGGTTATTGAGCCATTGGGTTATTAAATTATTGGGTCATTGAGTTAGACTTTTCTTTGTTGTTTGTTGTTCTGAGGATCAACGCCCATATCAAAACATAGAGAAGGGCGTTGGCAGGGATCTGGATGTTTCGCTCCACAAGGCT
>VGRY01000117.1 GCA_016875195.1 Deltaproteobacteria bacterium | reverse complement strand
CTATCTTACGGATTGCAAGAAGAGATTTCCCTTCCGACTTTATGCCTACGCATTGCTCAAAAACCACCTTCATCTTCTGATCGAGGTTGAACAGAGCCCTCTGAGCAGGATAATGCAGAGCCTTCTATTTGCCTATGCGAGTTATTTCAATAAACGGCATGGGGAGGTAGGGCACCTCTTTCAAGGGCGCCACAAAGCAATTCTATGTGATAAGGATGCGTATCTATTAGAGTTGGTTCGCTACATCCATTTGAATCCGGTGAGAGCCAATATTGTGAAAAGACCTGAAGACTATGAATGGAGCGGGCACCTTAGTTACCTTGGAGGAGGGGGGCAGGGCCTGATCGATGAAGGCTTCGTGTTGGATCAATTTAGCCGGAATCGATCCTTTGCCAGGGGGAAGTATCGTAAATTTGTCTGGGAGGGGATCTCAAGGGGACACGATGAGAAATACTACCGGGTGAAGGAGCAGCGATACCTTGGGGAAGAAGAATTCATTGATCGAGTGGAGGGGAAGGGGAAAGAGCCTGCGGGTTGGGTTTATGAGGTTCCTTTGGAAGCGATTTGCCGGGAGGTTTGCAGGGCTATGGGAATAGAAGAAGATAAGTTGTACAGTGCGACGAAGGGACGGGAAGGAGCGCGCGGAAGGGCCGTCGTTGGGTACTTGGCAAGGAGATCGGGGGGGCATACGGTGAAAGAGACAGGCGAATATTTCAGGCGGAGTGCGGTAACGATCGGTGAAGGGATAATGAAGGTGGAAGAACTTGTCCGGAGAGACAAATCGTATGAAGAAGGGCTGAAACGTATGGAAGACAAGGTGATCAAGGGGAGGAAAAGGAAATACCGTGTTTCCGTGGCCTGACCCCCGTGACCTAGGCGGTTCGCTTGTAACAGTTTAGTCCTTTTGGGACTTTTTTAGTCATGCGCTCACAATGTTCTTGACAAGTGGGCGTTTTTGTGGTTTAAATATATGAGTATAAACACTCATATATGAAGGAGGCAACGATGAGTCGTTCAGACATTTTGAAGAAGCGCCAGGCCCGGCTGAGGGAGGACATTTTGGCGATGCTCGATAGTTTCCTGATCGGAACGATCTCAAAATCGCCCTCCATGAGCGGCCATAGCCTGACGACCAAGGTAGAAAGAAAAACCGTAACGCTCTATGTACGAAAAGACATTGTTCCAAAGGCTTTGGAGATGGGCAGGCGCTACCAGAGGCTCTGGGCGCTTATCCAGGCGCTTTCCAAAGTCAACTGGGATATCCTGAACCTGGAGAACAAGTAGGCGTGCCGCGTTACCCCTATCCGCCGCATGATTTTGAATGTTTATACAGGCACAGTTGCCCGTATCTGGATGGATTGTCCACCCAGTGGGTATTGGAAGAGTACCGGCGGGCCCATGAGGTGTATCAGGAGCATCTACGAATCATCGATCTCTTTGATGGCGACTTAAAAGCCAGGGATGAGCGGATACGGGTTCTGGAGCGGGACAATGCAGAGCTTAGGGCAAAACTTCGGGCCTTGCATCGACGGCAATTTAAGCCAAATAAGAAGAAAGAAGTGGAAACAGGTGGAAACAATGCTGAGAGTCCCTCGTCGTCCCATGAGGGGAAGAAGAAAAAACGTGGGGCGCCGATAGGACATCCGGGATGGGTACGGCCCAAGCCAGACCATATTGATAGGACCGTTGATGTGCCTGCTCCAAGGATCTGTCCCCATTGTCAATCCGAGGAGTTGAGGCCGATCCAAGAAACGACGGAGCACGTTCAGGAAGATATCGTGATCCAGCCCCGGACCCTGGTCACATGCTATCGGCATGGGCAGGCATTGTGTGCGCACTGCAATCGCCCGGTGGTTCAGGCAGGCAAGGGTGAGTTGTTGAACGCCCCTATCGGGCCGGTCGCAAAGTCCGTGGCGATCTACTTACGCTATCGGATTGGGATTTCCTATCGAAAAACAACCGAGTTGTTCCGGGAGCTATTCGGCCTTGAGTTTGTTCCTGCTTCCGCCCTGGGGTTCGACCGCAGAGCGGCAACGCGGGGAGAACCGATCTATGAGGATTTGCGCGACAAGATCAAGACCTCCGAGGTGGTCCATGCCGACGAAACCTCCTGGCGCTCTGACGGCGTGGGCCATTTTATATGGTTCGCAGGCAATCAAAACCTCTCCTTCTTTCACATCGATCGGCATCGGTCTGCCGTGGTGGCAAAAAACATCTTCGGAGAGGACTTTGACGGGACGCTCGTGCGTGACCGCTATGCAGCCTATAACGGTATCGGAGTGGACTGGCAGGTCTGCCTCGCCCATATCATCACAAAGGCCAAGGAAATCAAAGCCGAACATGCGCTGCTGCCGCTAACCGAGAAAGGCGCCGTTGTCGGCCCCTTCTGCGATCGCCTCATCGATCTATGCTCACGACTCTGCGACACAGGCCAGAAGCTCAAATCCGGCGATATCCCCTGGAAAAGGGCGGCCAAAATCGAAAAAAGGCTCATCAGGGAACTCAACACCCTCTGCAAAAAACCGCTTCGGTTCAAACCCGCAGAGACCCTCCGGACCTATCTTGCAGGCCCCGATCAAAGATTTCTCTTTACCTTCCTCCGGCGCCCCGGTGTGCCGCCCACGAACAACCACGCGGAACAGTCTCTCAGACATCTGGTGATCTTCCGAAAGATATGCTTCGGATCAAGATCCCAAAGCGGACTCAAAACCCACAGCATCCTTCCCTCTCTGGTCCAAACCGCCAGAAGGCAAGGTGTCCACCCAAGGAAGTTTCTCCAAACCCTACTCACTGCTGATACGCCAACGGCTCAAGCTGCCTTGTATAATAATTCAAGTTGATGTTTCAATGGCCCGGCCAACGGATAAGATAAGGACTAAACTGTTACGTTCGCTTCAGAAACCTTCTTACTTCAAACTCTTTGTTTTTTCTTTAAGTACCGGTATGACATTTTGAAAGTCGTCTACGATTCCGTAATCCGCTACACCGAAAATAGGGGCGCGAGGGTCTTTGTTGATGGCGATGATCGTATCCGAGCCCTGCATGGCAGTCACATGCTGAAAGGCGCCACTGATGCCAATGGCAAGATAGATTTTGGGCTTTACGGTTTTTCCGGAGATTCCCACCTGACGTTCTTTGGGTAACCAGTTGCGATCCACCACAGGCCTGGAGCAGGAGATCGTTCCTCCCAGGTTCTTTGCCAGTTCCTCAAATAATGGGATATGCTCCGGCCCTCCAATTCCTTGACCTACTGAGACGAGAATTTCTGCCTGGGTGATATCTTCTCCTGTAATAGGAGCTTCAATATACTCAATGAACTTCTTAATATCGACCGCCCCCTGTAGGGGAGAAGATTCCATCACGATCCTGCCTTTTTTCTCGCCGGGCATTTTAGGGGTGAAAACACCCGGCCGGATGGTTGCGATGTATCCCTTCGATTCTCTTAATCCGATGCTGGCATTGACTTTTCCACCATAGATGGAACGGATAGCTTTTAATTTGCCATCCTCAAATGAGAGACCAATGCAATCCGTTACAAGAGGAGAATCTTTCTCGATGGAGAGGCTTGGCGCCAGGTCCATCCCAAAAGCTGAGTGGGCCATGATAAGAAGGGAAGGTTGGTATTTTGAGATGAGAGAGGAGAGGGTATTTTGATAAGAAACCGAATTAAAATTTTTAAGATTCTCATCTTCGACAACGAGCACCTTGGGAGCCCTTGTTGTTAGGTCTTCAGCAAAGTCTTTCACATCATGGCCCAGTAGAACAGCGGTGAATGGGATTCCCTGCTGGTTAGCTAATTGTTCTCCAAGCCCGAGCATCTCATATGAAATATCTCGGATTTTACCCTGCCTGTGTTCGATTAGAATGAAGATTTCACTCATGCCTCGCCTCCATAGCAATCAGGAATAATGGAATACTGGAATGATGGAATGATGGAATGATGGGTTAAGAACCAAAATCAATCTCTTCAGCCCAGTATTCCAATGTTCCATCCTTCCACCGTTCCTTTTCTATTATCCTTTTTTCTTTTTTATAATTTCGGTCAACTGGCCCACAACCTCATCAGGGGTGCCTTTTAAAATCTCGGCCATCTTTCCGGTTGGCGGGAAAGAGATCTGATCAATGGTTGCATCCAGAGGTTCTTTTGGAGTAAATCCGATCTCCTCCAAGCCGACCTCTTTCGTCTCTTTATCTTCTGCCTCCAATATGGCAGAAAGGGAGACATATTTGGGTTCATTGAT
>VGRY01000116.1 GCA_016875195.1 Deltaproteobacteria bacterium | reverse complement strand
TCATCCTCCGAGATCCGACACCTTGTCGATGGACTTTCCCGTCGCTGACCGCTTGGTAGGTTTTCACCTACTATCGTACCACCGGGACACCCTTCTTCTCTCTATTCTATACAAGCTTGTCGAAGCATGTTCGACTTCTACACTTGCCAGATCGAAACCTGCGACGCCGAGATCGAGCATGCCTACACCCTAACCCGCCCCGACGCAGGTCAGGATGACGGCAGCGATGACCTGCCCCCCTTGCCCCACAAACGCCGAAGTCACAGCAAGAACGCTCCCAAGGATGTCCATGTGCGCAAACATCTCAAACGCATCTGCGGCGTGGATGTCACCGCTGTGCATGGCATCAGCGCTTCTCTGGCTCAAGAACTGGTGGTGGAGACCGGCACGGATATGAGCAAATTCCCCAACGAAAAGCATTTCTGCTCGTGGCTGGGGTTGGCCCCCAAGAACGAAATCTCCGGCGGCAAGGTGCTGCGCAGCGCCACCCTCAAGACGCGTAACCGCGCCGGGCAAGCCTTTCGCAAGGCGGCGGCTTCGGTGATGCGCTCGGACTGCGTCTTTGGCGTCTTCTATCGCCGTATGAAAGCCCGCATCGGCCCAGCTCAGGCTGCCGTGGCCACCGCTCACCTGATTGCGCGGGTGTATTATCGCATGTTAAAGGACAAAGTGGAGTATCACCCGTTGAGCGTGGAACAGTATGAACAGAAATATCGCGAACAGCAATTGAAGTACCTGAAAAAGAAGGCCGCCAAACTCGGATTCCAACTCGCCCCGGTTTGAAATCAGAGCTGTTTCCCAGAACGCTTTGTTAGCCCGCATTTTGCAGTACCTTCTCAACATCTTTCTTAACATGTGGCAATCGTTCTGTTATTGCCTTCCAAACCAAGTCGTAATCTACGCCAAAGTAAAAGTGAATTAACTTGTCTCTCATGCCAGCCATTTCTTTCCAGGGGATTTGAGAATATTCTTGGCGTATCTCATCAGGTATTTGCTTTACTGCTTCTCCGATAATTTCGAGTTTTCGCATTACTGCGCTGTTTGTCTTATCGTCAACTTGGAAAGTATCCAAGTCCATTCCTGCAATAAAATCTTCAATGCTTTCTATTGCCGCCAGAATGTCTTTCAGATAAAGGCTGTAATCTCTCATATGGCAACAACCTGTTGCAAAACAGTTTCTCGTAATTCCGCACGGAGGGCTTGCTTGGGAACTATATCTACTGAACGCTTGAACGTATCTTCTAAATATAGTTCTAGTCCTATTAAGTCGAATAGGTCAGCGTTATCATCAAACTCTGCCAATAAATCAATATCGCTGTTTTCTACTTGTTCTCCGCGAACAAAAGAACCAAACAGGCTGATTTCCCTTACTTTGTAACGCGCAGTGATGATGGGTTTTAATTCTTGTAACTTGGTTACCACATCTTGTTTATTCATAGTACGCTCTCTTGACTTCTTGACTGTCGTAAGCAATTGTACCATCTACTTGCGGGCTAACGATTTGCGTTACCTGCGTGTGGGCGGGCGTGGATTCTGCTTGGGAGCAGGAAAAACTCGAAGCCAGAAAAATGCTCGAAAATGCCGCACGCGAAGCGTCCCACACGTCAGGTGCACCCAAGATGAGGGCTCGCCCTCATTTTAGACGGGAGAAACCGCTCGCACAAACAGAAGTATACTCGTAAATGGCAGGCACGCAAGCCGTACAGAGCAGTGGAGACGCACATAGTTGCAGTCCCGCGGTGCACCGTGGTTTCCGGACAAATTGATTTGAATACTGGCGGCGAGGGAGGGCGACCCCGATGAGAAAGCTAACAACCCGAAGTGACCGGGCCTGCCAAAAACCAATTCAAAAGGAGTCAAAGGAAATGAGTAGAAGAGGCAAACGCACACAAGGAATGGAAAAAGCGCATCCCTTCCAGGGGATGAGCCGGGTGAACCCGAACGCCGCCGGGGTGGATATTGGGGCTGTGGAGATCGTTGCCTGCGTGCCTGGGGAGGGGAACACGCAGATCGTAAGAGCATTTGGGAATTACACCGTGGATTTGCAGGCGCTTGGCAGGTGGCTGGCAGACTATGGCGTGAAAACCGTGGCGATGGAAAGCACGGGGGTGTATTGGATTGCGTTGTTCGAAGAATTGGAGCGTCAGGGTTTTGAGTGCCTGCTGATCAGCTCCCGTTCTTTGCGAAGGGTGGCCGGGAGAAAGAGTGACATCAGCGATGCGCAGTGGATTCAGACGCTACACAGCTACGGGTTGTTGGAAAGCTCTTTCCGTCCGCAAGCGGAGTTGATCGCCCTGCGGACGCTTTTGCGTCACCGGGCGCAGTTGATCGAGCATCGCTCGCCGCATATCCAGCACATGCAGAAGGCGCTCTTGCAGATGAACGTGCACCTCTCTCAAGCCGTGAGCGACATTACTGGGGTGACGGGGCTGAAGATCATAGAAGCCATCCTGGCAGGGGAACGCAGCCCCGAAAAACTGGCTGCTTTGCGCGAACCTGGCTGCAAGAAGAGTGCCGAAGAGATCGGGCAAGCGCTGACGGGCACCTGGCGCGAAGAGCATCTGTTTGTACTGAAACAATCGCTGGCAATGTACACCTTTTACAGCGAGCAGATCGCAACCTGTGACGAAGAGATCGAACGGGTGTATGGTCTGACATACCCCGACCGCAAAGATGGAGAAGTTGCGCCGCTAAGAGAGCGCAAGCGGAACTCGCACAGCAAGAACAAGCCCAAAAATGAAGAAAGTATCCGCCAACATCTAAAGCGCATCAGCGGCGTGGATTTGAGTGTAGTGGATGGCTTCGGGGTATCGTTGGCGCAGACGGTCATCATGGAAGTAGGGACAGATATGAGCAAGTTTCCAGGCGAGAAGCATTTCTGTTCCTGGTTGGGGCTTGCGCCGAAGCACGAGATCTCCGGCGGCAAAGTGTTGAAGAACAAGACCTTGAAGACGAAGAACCGGGCGGGGCAAGCCTTTCGGATGGCAGCGCAATCGGTGAAGCAGGCAGATTGCGTCTTCGGTGTAATGTATCGACGCCTGAGAGCCAGGCTGGGACCTGCTCAAGCGACCGTGGCCACTGCCCATGCGATTGCGCGGGTGGTCTACCGGATGCTGAAATACAAAGTGGAATACGAGACGATCAGCGTGGAAGAGTACGAGCAAAAGTACAAAGCCCAGCAGCTCAAATACATGAGGAAGAAGGCGGCGAAACTCGGATACCAACTTACCCCGGCTTGAGCGCCGGGGATATGAAAACAAATAGGCATCCTCATGAGGATCCCGAAGGACATCGGGGCGATGGAACGCCTGCTTTGCATTTAAACCAGTGGCGGGATTTTTGTTGCTGTTTGTGATTTGACCCCGAATTCGTGCAGATCGGTCTGCCAGGAAAGAACTTTGTCACCTTTCTTTGTCGGTGGTTTCTGAGAACGCTTTGTTGGCACGCCCTTTGCTAGAAAGAGACTCTCCCATTTGAAATAGGAGAGTCTCTCGAATAACAAACTCTATGGCAATGCTACAAAGACTTTGCCCGAACCCCAAACATCAGCGTCAAAGACGAAAACCAAACCAGTGGCATTTACAGGGACTTGGAAACCAACTTGCCCACGAAGTTTTTCGCCAGGGGCAAGTTCGCCATCGGGAGTAGTTCCACCTGAAGCCACAGATGCCATAAGGTCAACATCATATTTTTGACTGCTTGAGTCTTTTACTGACATTTGTAACAGGGTTGAAACTGAAATAGCCGTTGCGCTCAAGTTTTCGATTGTTACATCAACAACAAGAAACTTGAAACCTTCATTTGGCTTATTGAAGTCATCGCCTGCGGGATACAAGACTTCATTCACAGTTATATTTGTTGTTCCCATTGCGATAACATCACCGACATTGTAAGTCTGTTGCGCTGTTTCACCTGCAAGTTCGGCGGGTGGCTCAACTTTTACAGGCTCTGCGCCCAAATCAACGAATACTTTGCCAGTGCCAAAAACACTAGCGTCAAAAACAAATTGTAGACCCTGTGCGTTTTCTGCAACTTGGAAACCAACTTTGCCCCGCACTTTTTCACCTGCGGCAAGTTCTCCATCAACACTGCCGCCGCCGATTGCGGTGGAAGCCATAAAATCTACATCGTACTTTTGACCAGTGTCATCCTTCATGCTCATTTGCAATAACGTGGAAACAGACATGGCAGATTGGCTCTTGTTCACGATAAGCAATTCAACTGCCACAAATTTTTTGCCTGCTTCTGGTGCGCTAAAATCGCTGGCTGGTACATTTTCCCAACCCAAGACAACTAAAACATTATCGCCGAGGGCAACAACATCACCAACTTTGTAGTTTTGCTGTGTGACGGGGGCGGGGGCTTGGGTAGGTTGCTCTGGCTGTGACCCTGAATCTACTTGCGGGGCAGAAGTAGCCACGAGCGTAGGACTTGTGCTACTTCCGCAAGCCAAAGACACCAGCAATAAAACTGCCAGTGCGAAAAATGGTACTGCATTACGTTTTCTGTTCATTTCATATTCTCCTTTGATGTGATTTTATGCTCCCCCTTTATTCTGGGCGGAGCGTGCCAACGGTTTGCGTTACCTGCGCGGGGC
>VGRY01000115.1 GCA_016875195.1 Deltaproteobacteria bacterium | reverse complement strand
ATCTTTCATGGCTATACTCCTTTCCTTGTTTTGGATTTGACCAACTTGCTTATTTACCAAACAAGAAAGAGTATAGCCACCCTTTTACTGGCTATCCCTGCTCTCCATAATATAGCAAGCTCCCTTTGCCAAAGGGAGGTGAAAGGAATTCCCCCTTTGGAAAAGGGGGACGAAGGGGGATTTTATGATGTTTCTTTTGATCCATTGACTCATATATCTCTTCTTTTCAAAAAGCTAAATTGATACGAAAATTTGAATTTGTTTCGGATTGGTCCTAAAAGGACGCTTCGCCCGATATTCGAATTTGGGATTTGAATGAACTGGAGGTCCTCATGACTGAAAAAGGTTACCGATTAGGGTGTGACATCGGCGGCACCTTCACCGACTTTGTCCTGCTGAACGATCAGACCGGGGAGATCAAAACGTATAAATGTCTCACCACTCCGAAAGATCCATCGGATGCCGTTGAACATGGCATCCGGGAGATGGAGAAAAAAACTCCTCGATTTGTTGAAAACCTGGATGAAGTCATCCATGGAACCACCCTGGTGATCAATTCAATTATCGAGAGAAAAGGAGCCAAAACAGGATTGATCACCACAAAAGGCTTTCGCGATGTCCTGGAGATTGGGAGGTCGATCCGGTATTCGACATATGATGTATTTGCGGAATTTCCTCAACCCCTTATCCCGAGACATCTCCGCTTCGAAGTGGACGAAAGAATCCGAAGCGATGGAAGCATCCTCAAACCATTAGACCCCGTTGAAGCCAGACAGGTTGTCCGAACCCTTCTCAACATGGGGGTGGAGTCGATAGCGATCTGCCTGATCAACTCTTTTGAAAATCCAGTCCATGAGCGGATGCTCAAAGAGATCATGGAAAAGGAGGCGCCCGGAATATCAGTCTCCATCTCATTCCAGGTACTGCCGCAGATTAAGGAATATGAGAGAACCAGCACCACCGTAACCAACGCCTACGTGAAACCCCTGACCGGAAGATACATTTCCAAATTGGCTGGACGGCTGGAAACCATTGGCTTTAACGGAAAACTCTTCATCATGCTTTCCAGCGGAGGGGTCACATCCGTTGAGACAGCAGCTCAGTTTCCAGTAAGAATCATCGAGTCCGGCCCGACCGCGGCGGTCATTGCGGGCCAATATTATGGACGGCTCTTCAATATCTCAGAGATGTTCTGCTTCGACATGGGAGGAACCACGGCCAAATCCTGCCTGATTCAGAAGGGGGTCGCGGGAGTCGTCCCAACATTCGAAGTCGGACGGGTCCAAAGATTCATGAAAGGGAGCGGCCTGACCATTCAGGTGCCTGTGGTTGATTTGATGGAGATCGGAGCCGGAGGCGGAAGCATCGCAAAGGTAGGCCGGATGGGAACGCTTCAGGTAGGCCCTGAAAGCTCAGGGGCAGATCCTGGCCCCATCTGTTACAGTATCGGAGGAACTGATCCTTGTGTCACCGATGCTGATCTATTGTTGGGCTATCTGGATGAAAACTACTTTCTGGGTGGTGAGATGAAGCTCGACAAAGAGACTGCCAGACGCGGGGTCGAGGAAAAGATTGCCAAGCCTCTCGGAGTTTCGGCCATTCAGGCCATCTGGGGGATTCATGATCTCATCAATGAGACAATGGCGGCTGCTGCAAAAACTCATATCGCTGAAAAAGGGGGGAATCCTAAAATTGTGACGATTGTCGCTTTTGGCGGAGCAGGACCGGTCCATGCCTATGGCCTGGCCAAGAAGCTTGGAGCGCCTCGCCTGCTCGTTCCACCCAACGCAGGTGTGGGATCCGCCTTGGGTTTTTTCACTGCTCCCCGCGCATTTGACCTGCTCCGGAGCCATAAAGTTTCGCTCGCCTCTGCCGATTTTAATGAGATCGAAAAGATTTTCAAAGAGCTCGAATCTGAGGCCAAACAAATTCTCCGGAAGGAAGCGACAGATAAGAAGGAGCGTCCAGGGAAAGAACAAAACGCTTCTGAACAGATTCGGTTTGAGAGGTCTCTGGATATGCGGTTTGTTGGGCAGGGGTCTGAGACGAATGTCCCGGTCTCTGAAAAGGACTTTACCCGCCTGAAGAAGTCGGATGTACGTAGGCTTTTTGATGAGGTCTATGAAAAGTTGTATGGCAGAACCTACCCTGATTCAGAAGTGGAATTCTTCAATTTCAAAGTCAGGGCCAGTCTTCCTGAGCGACTTCTCCGTCTTCCACGAATTGAACAGAAGGGATTGTCTCTTGATCAAGCGATCAAAGGAAAACGGCCGGCTTATTCTCCGATTGCGAAGGACTTTATAGACCATGTTGTCTATGACAGGTACAAACTATCTCCTAATTCAAAATTTCAAGGACCTGCAATCATCGAAGAAAAAGAATCCACGGTCGTCGTCGGTGAGGACGCCTCGATTTCAGTCGATGAGTTTGGGTTTTTATGGATTGATCTGAAATACGAATAAAACGAATGACAGCGAATAACACTAACGTTTTTATTCGTTTAGATTCGTTATCATTCGTGTAATTCGCTTTTTATACGGAGGTAGAACATGGGACGAACGTTTGACCCCATCACATTAGAAATTCTCTGGCGGAGGCTGATCTCCATCGTAGATGAAGCCGACGGGGCAGTGGCCCGAACTGCCTTTTCGAGTCTGCTCAGAGATGCTCATGACTATACCTGCATGTTCACCGATCATCTGGGCAGGGAACTTGCCCAAGGGACCTATGTCACGCCGGGCCAATCCGGAGCCATGGCCCTTGGGATTAAGAATCTCGTTAAGAAACTCCCTCCCGAAACTTACAAACCGGGAGACGCTTTCATCACCAACGATCCCTGGGCTCTGGCCGGGCATCTTAATGATGTCTGTGTGATGAGTCCCATCTTCTATAAGAATAAACTGGTGGCATTCACTGCCTGTGTCTTTCACCACTCAGATATCGGCGGCCGGGTTTCTTCGGATAATCATGATGTCTTTGAGGAAGGACTCTTCATCCCTCTGGTGAAACTCTATGATGGAGGGGTCCTCAACCAGTCTGTCATCGACATGATCCGCTGGAATGTGAGGACACCGGATGAAGTGGTCGGAGACATTCGATCGCAGATCGCTGCTAACCATGTCTGTTCAGAAAAGATAGCGCAGATGCTCAAGGAAACTGGTCTGGAGGATCTCGGTGACCTGGGAAATGAAATCATCGGCCATACAGAAAAAAGCATGAGAGAGGAGATTGCAAAGGTCCCGGATGGCATTTACCGGGCCGAAGGCAAGATAGAACAGATGAAGGGTCAGCAGGATCTGGTCGTTAAGGCAGCCGTTGAGGTCAAAGGAGACAACCTCATCGTTGACCTGGATGGTTCATCTCCACAAGTCAACTGGGGAGGAAATGTCGTCTTTAACTTCACCTTTGCCTATGTCTTTATGGCAATGAAGAGCATGTTCGGCCCGGATATCCCGAATAATGATGGCTGCACATCACCCATCCTACTGAAAGCTCCGGAGGGAAGTGTCGTCAACTGTAAATTTCCTGCTGCTGTTGCCGCTCGACTGGTAGTCGGACATTTTCTTACGGAAATCATTTACAGAGCCATGTCCGGGGTATTGCCTGACAGGGTCATTGCAGCAAGCGGAGGAACGCCTGCTCAGATGAATGTTTTCTACGGTAAGAGAGGGGACGCCAGACCCTGGCACTCTGTGATCATCCGTGGCGGTGGTATGGGGGCAAGTTCAAACAGCGACGGGAACTATATTTACATCTTTCCTGCAAATGGCGCCAATACCCCAGTTGAAATATTTGAAAGCGACACTCCTCTCATCGTCGAGAGTAGAGAACTTCTCTCCGATTCAGGAGGTCCTGGTAAAATGAAAGGAGGCCTCGGACAGAGGGAGGTTTTCAAAGTTCCTGCTGACCAATATGCCCCTATCCCTCCGGTCAATCTCGGAATCCAGGCAGGAAGACATATCCATGCCCCTGAAGGACTCTTTAATGGGAAACCCGGAGCCAAAGCACAATTTCTTGTCAATGGAGTGCCCGGGAATTCGTTTGGATTGACTCAGCTTAAGCCAGGCGATGCGGTGACCATTGATGCAGCCGGAGGAGGAGGCTGCGGGAACCCACTGGAGCGTGACCCTGAAATGGTCGAAAGAGATGTGCTCGACGGATATGTCAGCCTCCAAAAAGCCAAAGAAGATTATAATGTGGTCATCGACCCAAAAACATTAAAAGTGGACATGGAGGCTACAAAAAAACTAAGAGGCTAAAAGAGTTAGATTAACTTGCAAGTTGCATAAAGGGCCATAGGTAAACCGCTCTCCAACGCTTCGAATGGCGGTTAATTGGATGTCTTAAGGGAATCGCTGGACTTCACCAAAGGTGACTTTCAGTATGGGTTAGAAACGTGAGTGCCCATTGGTCTGAAGGTTCGCCTCGAAGCGTTTCCGAACGGTTCACCCATGTCCCTTTGGTTCAATTTTTTGCACCCATTAAAAGGCACCCATTAAAAGGCACCCATTAAAAGGCACCTTGTCAAGAGAAAAAGTTATCCTGTAACGAGGTAACAGCATTTTTAACTACCTCGAATCGAGAAAGACATGTTATCTGGACAAGCCCCGAGGTTGCCATCTGCACCAT
>VGRY01000114.1 GCA_016875195.1 Deltaproteobacteria bacterium | reverse complement strand
TCGTGCCGCCCCATAGGATATTCGGTTTCAAAAGAATTTTGTGGTCCGGTTTTAACTCTTCGAAACCACCACACAGTTCAATGGCCTTCCTTAAGGCATTTGACGTTCCGTCGTATTTGACAACTGCAACTTTTCTTGCTGGTTCCTTTGTTTCCATTTGCCGCTCCCTTCTTGTTGGGGTCGAGTCGCCTTATATCATCTACACCCTCTGAAAACTCCATCCCATTTTCCACTCCTGAAGGAAATGAATGTTTCAGGAAATTATCCTCGGTTTTTTAAAAATCCACCGGTCAAAACCCGAATTGAGCATCAGCTTGTTAAGGACTGCTCCTTTCTTCAGGTATGATGACGGAGAACAATTCCGTCAGTTTGACAAGGGTGGAGAAGTGGCAAAACATCCCTCTGATGATGAGTTCCCTGGCTAAAAGCTTTTTGAGAACCTTAAAACCTGCCCCATCAAAGAAGTAAGGAAGACCAAATTTGATCTTCAGGAGGCATAAATCGAGAATGGTTGAAGAACCGGCGATGATATGCAAGTCGGGTTTAACAGAGAAACCCTTTGAAACAGTGAGCCTTTCTTGTTTGAATTCGAGCCCCACGGTGATTTGAATGTCCCGGGCTTCTATCAGCACTTTTGCATCTAACGAGTTGAAGAGTTTTATTTTTCCCGGATTCTGTTCCAGGTTCTGCCGGATGAGGTCGGAAAGCATAACGGCAAGGCCGATTTCGCTTGCTTCTTTGAGAACCGTTATTTCTGCCATTGGAGTGATTAAGAAGTAAATAATTGAGAGGACATATTATTCTGAAAATCTCCCCTATCCCCTCTTTGCCAAAGAGGGGGGATTCCTCGCCTACCTGTTATATTTCAAAATGCTTTCTGATAGACTTTTAGGATCTCAGCCGGATCAAAGATCGGCTTTGGATTGTAAACGATTGCCCCGTCCATTAGGGCGTCATTTGCGCACTGAGCCAGTCCGGATTCCTTTACATTCACTTCTCTTAAAGTCTGTGGCATGCCAATGGTTTTAGTAAACTCCCATAAGGCCATGGCGGCCTGTTCTCCCGCTTTCATAAGGTCCATTCCTCTCACCTCTTTGCCCATGGCTTCGGCGATTCTGGAGTATCGGTCGGGGCAGGCGTCGAGGTTGTACAGGATACAGTATGGTAGGAGGATGCTATTGGCAATACCATGAGGTACGCCGAATCTTGCGCCGACACAATGGGCAAGGGCATGCACCATTCCCACCTGGGCATTCGAAAAGGCCGCTCCTGCAATGGTGGCGGCTATGAGCATCTGCCCCCTTGCCACGACATCTCCGCCATTTTCAACAGCCTTTGGGAGGAATTCCCTGATCATCCTGATTCCATGAAAGGCCAGGGCATCAGCGATCGGTTCGCTCTGCATGGAGTGGATTGCCTCGATACAGTGGCTCAGCGCATCCATCCCCGTGGCGGCGGTTAGCCTTTTTGGCAATCCGATCGTCATGTTCGGGTCGAGGATCGCAACGTTCGGAATAAGGTAGTTGTCCGCAAACAATAATTTCCTCTTCTGCTCATGATCCTTTATCACTGCTGCGTAGGTGACCTCACTTCCAGTCCCGGCTGTTGTCGGTATGACGATGTGCGACATGACAGGACCGCCGAGGATATTGAGGCCAGCATAATCCTCCAGCCTCCCGCCTTTTGTCAAACAGATCGCCATTCCTTTTGCCGTATCGATAGCGCTTCCTCCTCCGACACTGACCAGAATGTCAACTCCCAGGGTTCTTCCATATTCCGAACCGGAATTAACGATGTGCACGCCTGTATCAGGAGTGACCTCAGAAAAGACGCCCACGCATTTCGCTCCCAGGGCATCCCGGACAATTTTGACGAGGTCCGTCTTGACGAGGTCCCGGTCTGTCACGATCAGTGCCTTGGTTCCCTTTAATTCTTCCACCTCCATTCCCACTTCCTTAGCGGTGCCGGGTCCGAATATGATCTTTGTTGGGAACCTGAAAACAAAATTGAGATTGACATCATAAAGCATGACTCCATCCTCCTCTCCTCCAACGAGAAGAAACCTTGTTCAATGTTTATTCACTCATCGAGAAATTTCGTCTCAATTCGGGTGGTGCATTCAACGAGTTCCTGGGATGCCTTGACAAAACGAACGATCGTTGGCAGGTCGCCTTTCAACTTGAGTTTTCCCTGCATCATCCCTTTCACCGGTTCCAATTCTTTCCTGATGACCTGTTTCCATCGAGCATAATCACCGGTGATACAGAAAGGGGCTTTTTGGGCATCTTCAGCGGTAACTATCTTCGCATCCCTGCAAACCCCCTGATGAAGATCGAGCCATATGCCGACATCTTCCTTAATGCCAATCTCCGGTTTCGCTGATGTGACCAAAGCAACAACTCCGGCGGTCCATGTTGCACCTGCTTTCTTGTATCCCTCACTGGAGTTAATCTGTTTCTTAAACTCCTCAACCCACTCTATGCTCGGAAATGATAAGGCCATAACATACCTCCCTTTCTATATGATTTGCCTTTGACGGATTCGTAAAAAGTCGTCACTCCGGTCCTGCGGCAGGAACCGTAGTCCAGAAAATTTATAACTATTTGAAAAGCCTGGATTTCGGCTTTCGCCGGAATGACAGAAGGATGTATTTTCAGACTATTTACGAGAACATCACCTTTTACCCATGTAACTTTTCTGCCAGATTCTCAAGTCCTGCCTTGATTAACACCTCTCTCTTGGGTTTACCCTCTTCGTCCAATCCCCTGATCTCGTAATATTCTCGAAGTAATTTTTCGACATCTGGTACAGAACCAGCTGCAGCCCCTTCTTTCAATGGAGTAAGGATTCTTTTTGGCAATCTATCATCCTTTGCGCTTATTCCCATCATATTCCCGAGCCCTCTCTTTAAGAGCCATGTTCTCTCTCCGCAAGCGAGGAGATTTTTCAATCTAAAATCAAATCCCGTGGTTAACCTTACCATTTCTGCCAGCTCATTTGCCGAAAGAGTCCATGCCACGAATTCACAGATCGCGAGGGAGTTAAATGGAAGACCAAGGTCTTCACATAGCTTTATCATCTCGGCTTTCCCTTCGCTTGTTTGACCTGTATAGTTTTCCTGAAACCCGGCTTCTGGGTACGTAGTAATCCCCTGTTCCACGCCGAGACTGAGGTGCATGAGATGACAGGCGCCCCTGATGGACATCATATAAGCAAGACCCATTCCGTGGAAGCCTCGTGGATCGTGCATCGGAGCCTCCAACCCTTTCACCTCAACGGTAAGCTCCTCGGCCTCTTTACATAGCCTCTTCGCTGCCTTCCTGCTCCCCTCAGATAGAACTGCCCCGATCCCTTCTTGTTTAGCTATCTTGTGGAGTAACTCGATGACCCCTGTCATATTTCCCCATGTGAGATCAATTCCATCGGTATCTTTTCTGGTGATCAGCCCTTTCTCAAAAGCCTCCATGGCAAAGGCGATTGTGGCACCACAGCTGATAGTGTCCATGCCGTATCGATTGCACCACTCATTGGCCTTGATTACACCTGCGAGATCATTATTCATCATCAGGGTCCCGAAGGTGCAGCAGGTCTCGTATTCAGGCCCTGGCCCCTCCTCTGTCTTGAAAGGTCCATCATCAACCTTAACTATCCTTTTGCACGCGATCGGGCAGAAAGAGCAGGCATGATTTCTTGTGAGGTATTTTTCGGTCAATGCCGGGCCACCAAGATTTGCAGACAGTTCAATATCTTCCCCGATCATCCAGTTTTTTATGGGGACATCGCCTGTCATCATGCCAAGATCCATTCCAGCATCTGTTCCCATAGACCGAAAAGACTGGGCTACCATCGCTTCACGGGACTTGGTAATTAAAAGCTTTCGTAGAGCGGCATATTCCTCTGGATGAGAAACCTCTACTTTTTTTGTTCCTTTCACAACTACGGCCTTTAATCTCTTCGAGCCCATCACGGCCCCCATCCCTGTCCTGCCGATGAAATCTCCCTTGTCATTACAGATCGCTGCAAATTTGACCTGATTTTCTCCGGCAGGACCGATGGACAGGACTTTCGGGTTTCTATCTTTCCCATGCCTTTCCTTCAAGAGATCTGTGACTGCATAATTGTCCATTCCCCACAGGTCCTTCGCATCTCTTATCTCAATCTTGTTGTCTTCGATAATGAGATAGACCGGGGTGGGCGATACACCTTTGAAGATGATCCCATCCAATCCGGCGAATTTCAGCTCCGGTCCAAAATTCCCGCCACAGGTTCCTTCTCCCCATATCCCTGTCAATGGCGACTTTCCACAGACTGCAAACCTTGATGTGCCCGGCAAGGTGGTGCCGGTGAGAGGTCCATTCATGATGATGAGCGGGTTGTCCGGAGAGAGTGGATCAACCTTCGGATTGACCCGGTCGAGAAAAAGCTTTGCCGCTATCCCACTTCCTCCGATGAATCGTCTTTTGTCTTCATCAGGGACATCAATGATATTCATTTGAGAGGTGGATAAATCGACTTCTAAAATTCGGTTTTGATATCCTGCCATAGGTTCTCTCCGGAATTTTTAAATACCATACCAAAAACACCATGTTTGTCAATTTACATTTTATACTGCCCCCGGTTTTATGTCGTCGATGTGTTCACTAATTGTCCAAGTAGTTAAAGAAATTGTCACAACTCGAGTCCTAATGAAGTTTTTTTTTAGTAATTACCAGAAAAATTAAA
>VGRY01000113.1 GCA_016875195.1 Deltaproteobacteria bacterium | reverse complement strand
GATGGCCACTTCATTGATTCATAAGACAGAGGATGAGATCCTCTCTTCAGATGTCTTGGACCTCTTTCCGGAATCGGTACGAGAGAGTATTAGAAAAGAGTTCCAAGACATGTCTCTTCACCCAAAATCCATGGCTTTGGACAGCCCTCTCCTCATTGAGGGAAGAGAGATTTCCTTCCATTTCCTACCGGTCCTCGATGAGTTAGAAAAAACGATTATCATCCTTCTCCATGATGTGAGCGAAAAGAAGCGAATGGAGGCCCAGCTCTTACAAGCCCAGAAGATGGAGGCGATCGGAACCCTGGCGGGGGGAGTAGCCCATGACTTTAATAACCTGCTCATGGTGATTCAAGGCAATGTCTCCTTGATACTTTTGGACACCCCTCCGAATCATCCGCATCATGACATGTTAAAGGTGATTGAAAAACAGGTTAACAGCGGTTCTAAATTGACCAGTCAGCTGCTCGGATATGCCCGAAAGGGAAGGTATGAGATCAAACCGATCAACCTCAACTCCTTAGTAGAAGAAACGTCTGAGGTATTTGGAAGAACCCGCAAAAACATCTCAATTCACCGGGATTTAGCACCGGACCTCCTCACCTGTGAAGCAGACCAGGGGCAGATCCAACAGGTTTTGATGAACCTCTTTGTCAATGCAGCCGATGCCATGCCTATGGGTGGAGACCTTTATTTGAAAACAAACAACATGACTTACAAGGAAATAAAGGGCAGATTTTATACCCCCAGTCCCGGAGATTACCTCATGTTGACTGTTTCTGATTCTGGTATGGGCATCGACTCTAAAAACCTGGATCGCATCTTTGATCCCTTCTTTACAACCAAGGGATTGGGAAGGGGAACTGGCCTGGGTTTGGCTTCGGTCTATGGAATCATCAAGGGACACGAGGGGTATATCGAAGTTGAATCCGACAAAGGCCGCGGAGCCACTTTCAAAATCTACCTTCCAGCCTCACGCAGGCACGCTCAACATATTGAGAAACCGACCGGTCCTATCCCAAAGGCCGTTGGTTCCATCCTTCTGGTTGATGACGAAAAAGCTGTTCTGGAGGTGGGAGAGAAATTTTTAAAGGTCCTTGGTTATAAGGTCTTCCCCGCTCAAGACGGAGATGAAGCAATAGAGACTTTCAAGAAATATCTTGAATCCATTGATCTGGTCATCCTCGATATGATCATGCCCCAAATGGGAGGCGGAGAGGTTTACGACCAACTCAAACAGATCTCCCCGCAGGTTAAGGTTCTCTTATCAAGTGGTTATAGCATTGACGGCGAGGCCTCGAACATAATGTCACGGGGATGTAACGGCTTTATTCAAAAACCTTTCGACATTCTCCAACTTTCTCAGAGCATCAGAGCAATTTTAGTCAGATAGTCGCATCGTCAGATGGTCCTATAGTCATTCAGACGATTAGGCTACGTGACGATATGACGATAACGTCCCCCCCATTATGTGCGGGGTCCCCGCAATGACTACTTTTCAAAATCGTTCACTATAGTAACTCGTTTTAGTGTTTCGAGATTCCCCGTTTCAAAAATAAATAGACCCCTCCAGCCACTATCATACTCGGTAGTGATGAACCAAGGGGCCAAGGAAAAGCAGCCTTGATCTGCAGAACCTTCTCCATCAACATCGGAGAAAAACCCAAGTAGATCGCAAATCCAATGGCCCAGGCAATGAAGGCAGTAAGGTTGATCCCCTTCCAGTACCAATATTTCCCCTCTCTCCGATAAAGATCATTCAGATCGATCATACTCCCTCTCAAAAAGAAATAATCAACGAGGACGATCCCAAACAGGGGACAGAACATGGCTCCGATAAAGAGGAGGAAATGCTCATAATTGAGCAGGGTAGGAAAGATGACTGCCGTGACTGTCCCCAGAATCCCACCGATCAATATTCCTTTTCGTTCTCCTAATTTTGGAAAGATATTGAGACCGGAGATCGCCGTGGAATAGATATCCAGAAAGGTGGTGGTGAAGGTGGAGAAGAGGGCGATGATCAAGGCAGGGATCGCCCATCCGAACTTGAGCATGAGATTCATCACCACTCCTGAGGGATCAGGAGATTGGGTTGCAAGGGATGCGGCAAGCCCTAAAAGATACATCCATGAAGAGACGATGAAATAACCGATCCAGGTCCCCCGGAAGCTTGACCTTGAACCTGTGGCAAAACGCGAGTAGTCAGAGACCAGGGGAAGCCAGGAGATGGGCATGGCGATGACAAGATCCATTCCCACCATAAATGGGAAATCTTTCTTTGGAGGGACTTGGGAAAGCAGGCTCCAGCCATATTCTCGAAAGACGATAAAGGTCATCACCAGACATAATAGGAGCAAAACGAATACGGAGATCCTCTGGAGATATTTCCAGAACCGGTGACCCACAATGGCCCAGAGCGTGGTAATCGTTCCTGAAACGATGATCCAGAGTTTAGGATTTGAAAATCCGTAAAACGTTGAGAGGGTATCTGCTGCTTGACCACAGATGATCAACATCACTGCGGTCCAGCCGATGAGCTGAATGACATTGAGTCCGGCTGCAAAGTAAGAACCTCTAATCCCAAACGAGGGCCGGACACTCACCATGGTTGGAATACCCCATTGGCTTCCGATCAAACCGCCCAAAGCAAACGGCGTGCTTCCAATGAGATGGCCCAGGAGGATAGCCCAGAGCCCAAAACCCAATCCCATGGGAACGATTAAGCCTCCTGCCCATATCTCGGCAAGTGAGACCGCTGCCCCTGACCAGAGCAGGAAAAAATCCCAACCCCCTAAATTCCTCTCCTCTTTCGGTGTCGGTTCTATTCCACCCATATTTGCCTCCGGAATTCCAAATGTCTAACCCCAAAGTTCAAAGGAAATCCAAACCTCAAATCCTAAAGATTAAAAAGAGATTTACCCCGTTAGAAAGCCCCGCAGATCTGCTGCGGGGATGGTGGTTGTTTCCTTTTCAGCGAACACGGGGTTTGCTTGGCATTTCAATTTTGAAATTTGTCATTCCTTTGGCATTTGAACTTTGACATTTTTCATTTTTTCATCCAACTTTCAACACTTTCTGGACTACCTCCATGGGATTCCGTCCCAAGACACGGATCATAGGTTCCTTGCCCACATCTCCTTTATCGTAGATAAAGTCTGGAATTCGTCTCATCCTTCTTAAAACCTCTCCCACACCCCACTCCAGTGAAGAACCTTCCCTCTCTTTTACCCTCTTTGGCTCGCTCTTTCGGTCAAAATGACCGACAAGGAATTCATTCCTCTCCAGCTGTGCAATCATCTCTTCCGAATATCGAATATTCATAGCTGAACGATATGCAGGATTCGATTTCACCACAGTAAGGATGATGTTGGTAATGTGTCTCGAAGCTCCGAACTCAGGATCGCTCGCAGTTACTACCGAATCCTTTAATCGGACAATCCTCCCTGGAAAAGCAGCCACGTCTTCGTTACCCAAAGCAAAGGGAAGGCCATAACCTAAATTGGAAGAAACTTCTGGAATGAGATGGCCTACTTTCCCCTCTTTCAGCACCCCCACAGCCCTCTTTAATTCTTGGACCACATGATACCGCTCCATCTCCTTCATTACATATGCGGAAGGATTGGTTGGACCTGTCCCTTGTCCAAGTTCCAGACCAAACCGGATGGCCATAGAAATAAAATCTTTTGCCCTTCGCACAGCGTTCGGGATAGACTCTCCTCTGGCCAGAAGCGTTGCAATGGCTGAAGCAAACGTGCAGCCTGTTCCATGGGTATTCTTCACCTTGATCCTGGGGCCTTCAATCTCAGCATAATTCTCTCCATCATAGAGGCTATCGATAGCCTTCCCGGGTAAGTGGCCTCCTTTCACCACCACATTTTTTGCTCCCATACTCCAGATCTCCATGGTGGCCTCTCTCATTCTATCAAGCGAATTGACTTCTATTCCGGTGAGAATAGAGGCTTCGAAAAGGTTGGGAGTGACGACCTGGGCAAGGGGAATCAAATGTTTAATCAGTGCCTTCCGTGCATCCTTGCGAAGCAAGGGAGCCCCGCTCTTGGAGACCATCACCGGATCAACCACCACTATTTCCACTCCGTACTGCTTAATCTTTTTGGCCACAACCTCTATAATCTCTGGAGTCAACAGCATCCCCGTCTTAATGGCATCGGCCCCGATGTCCGATAGTACGGAATCAATCTGTTTTTCGATAAATCGGACAGGAACCTCATGAATACCTTGAACCCCCACTGTATTTTGCGCCGTTAGCGCAGTGATGACGCTCATCCCAAAACCACCCAGCAGGGTAATGGCTTTGAGGTCCGCCTGAATCCCCGCCCCCCCTCCTGAATCCGATCCTGCAATTGTTAATACTCGTATCATCTGATCCTCCTCGATTGGTTGTTCTGCAGTGTCGGTCTCTCTTGCCGACACTAATGATCGTTGCTAATAAAAAAGCCGTAATTCCAATGGATGGTATTACGGCTTTCCATGCTTTCATTACCGCTTCCCTTCGCTGGAATTACCCGAACAGGTTCAGAGGGTCTCCCTATCCCACAATGGCGGGACAAGGACTCTCAGCCCAAGTGAGCTCCCCTAGCAACGTTTACCCCTATTCTTACAAAAGATTCTTAAAATGTCAAACACAATAAGCCAATGGACAATGAAAGTCACATCTTCAGATGTCAATAATGACATATGAACGGGCTGTTGCCCAAATAGCATTTGCAAGCATTATACCTTCGACATATAAGAGTGGCAAATTCCATTTTTGTGGAGTGATGCCATGATGGGGTGTGAGGTAAGTTTCCAGCCAAAGCTATTTTATCATCAGATCAACCTCGAGCAACGAGTTCCGAAGAGTCACATTCTAAGAAAGATT
>VGRY01000112.1 GCA_016875195.1 Deltaproteobacteria bacterium | reverse complement strand
AGAAAGTGACCCATCAATTTATCCATTTTCCCACTACTGACTCCTATCTAAAATAGTGTTTGGGGAGGTCTCCCCCAAATGCTGTAATAAACTACCCCGCCGTAAGCAGCGGGGTATCACTTTCTCCTCTTTGCCGCCATTCCGTGCTTGACACGGAATCTATGCGGGTTTTCTGGATACCGGCTTTCGCCGGTATGACGAATTCGCCGCAAGCGGGGGGATATAATCCCAAGGGATTTAAAATGGAAATGTCCAAAGCTTATATTTGGAATATTTTTAGAAAAATGCTATATTATACCAGGGAAGGATCCAAAGGAGGTTTAAACATTGAATTATACCTTTGAAGCCATTTACGAAAACGGGGTCTTAAAGCCTATGGAATCTCTTAAACTTCCCGACCACCAGAGGGTCACGATAACGGTTCAATTGCCACCGGTGGAAAACCCGGATGAAGAACTGGAATCATGGCATCAGGTATATGCCGGCCTTTCTGATTCGGACATACGTGAGATTGAATCAATGGCTCTTGACCGCAGTCACTTCATGGCTCAGGAGACCTGATTGTGCCCGCCCTTGCCCTGCTCGATACGGATACCTTGTCAGAGATAATGAAGGGCAAGAACACCTCTATCGAAACACATGCCAGGGAGTATCTTAAGACACATGGCCGATTCCGCTTTTCCGTCATCACCCGCTATGAAATTCTCCGTGGATTAAAAACGAAGCAGGCTGCCCGACAATTGGCAATTTTTGAAGACAAATGTAATAGAAGCTATTTATATCCTGTTACCGATGAAATCGTCATCCAGGCTTCCGATATATATGCTCACCTTCATCAAAAAGGATTACTGATTAGTGATGCAGATATCCTTATTGCATCTACTGCTTTGGTGCATCATCTCACGTTAATCACCGGGAATACCGATCACTTTAGTCGCATTCCCAACCTGCTTTGCGAAACCTGGAAATCGCCCTGATTATCCAAAAACTCTATGAAAATTTTAAGAAGGCATTCGGTGACGAGCCACCGATGATCTCGGGTGTGGCCATTATGACAGACACAGACAACACCAGCGAATCCGCCATTGCTTACTATGGCGATATCGTATTCAGAAAGTGACCCATCAATTTATCCATTTTCCCACTGATTGACTTCCTTCCTCCCTGTAAGCAAGATTTAACTCTGCCCTGGAATTTAAGATTTTAAACAGATATTTTCAATTTGAGTAAGGTGTTTGTCTTGGCAAGATATATGGACATTAAGGAGCAGGAACTTTTCAGCTCCAGCCCGCAGGTTACTTTCTGAAAGAGCGATTTTTAACTATTCCTTCCATATAGAGGTGATATCCAATGATCAATACAATTGGGTTGTGGTTACCAGAATCGAATATTTTACTTGACAAACAAAATAGGATGTGATTAACTAATTTTTAGATAATGGGACTATGTCCCGAAAAATGGGACAAAATGATTTTGACAATACGTTCTGGCATAATTTCTAAAGCAATACGCCTGATACGATTAATCGCCGACAATGCGGCAATGGATTGGCCTGTTCGTGAGATCTCTTCCAAGATAGGTATTCCACGGAGCACTGTACACCGAATCTGCCATGCCTTAACTAATGAAGGTATTCTTGAACTTGATCCAAAGACAAAGCGGTATCATTGGGGACCAGAACTAGTATATATTGCTCAGGCCGTGTATCAAGGAAATGAAGTTCGGCGCTTGGCAATGCCTGTTCTTCGGAAGATTGTGACTGAATGTAACGAAACAGCACATCTTTCTATATACGAAAGGTCAAAAAAGAAGCTTATATTCACTGATGAATTACCTTGTAGCCAGTTGATAAGGTTTAATACGCCGATCGGAATGTCACTCCCACTCCATCCTGGAGCGAGTGGCAAGTCAATTATGGCCTACCTCCCTGAAAAGGAAATTAAAAAAATCATCAATTCCGGTCTAGAGGCTGTGACAAGCCGAACAGTTACGAACCCAAAGCGGGTCAGAGAGGATTTGAAAGAGGTTCGGCTTAATGGGTACGCGAAAACGGAAGGGGAACGAACTCCAGAAGCTGTTGGGATTGCCTGTCCTATATTTGACTCAAAAGCTCAAGTTATAGCCAGCTTGGTTGTGACCATCCCTTCATATCGTTTCAATCCTGAGATAGAACATTCTATTGTTCAGCTTGTCCGCGACGGGAGTGAGCACATATCTCGCCTCTTGGGACTACCTTTGGATATTCCATATCCACCTCCTTATGAAGATTACTGCAACAGGCGAAATGCTAAGAAACGTAAAATTCGAACTAAAGTTTAGAGTTCAGGGTCAGGCTATGGGGAAAACGGTTCAATTTAGTTGAATCAGTCTTAATAAGATAAGATGGGAAATATGATGGGATTATGAAACCTTAGAATTCCATCATTAAGGAATTGACGATAACTCAAAAGCGAAACAGCTCGATTCGAATGATTGAAGACACAAGATGAACCTAATTCCATAAGGAGGTTGAAAAATGACACCTGTAAAGATTTTGGGGATCGCTGGAAGTCCGAGAAAAGGAAATACGGAACAACTTGTGAAACTGGCTCTTGAAACGGCTGAGAGTGTCGGAAACGTAGTTACCCAATTCGTTTCTCTAAGGGAGAAACCGGTAAAACCTTGTATCGCGGATTATGCTTGCGGCCAAAAGGGCACGCTGGAAGAGCCATGTCCAACCATTAAAGACGATTGTGGCAATGAGGTTATGGCAATGATGGCAAAGGCAGATGGCTTTATTATTGGAGCTCCGGTATATTTCGGAGGCGTGACAGCGCAGCTTAAAGCTCTCATGGACAGGTCAATGGCTTTGGAGTTTAAAGGCATGGCTCTACGAAACAAGGTTGCGGGTCTTCTCACAATTGCGTATGCCCGGAACGGTGGTCAAGAACATACCTTATTTGATATGGCCAGGTGGTTGATGCTTCATGACATGATCGTCGTGAGCGTAGGTGCCGACAGACCGAAAGAGAGCATAGGATGTTATTGGGGAGGAAGTTGTACCCAAGGATTCCCTTTTCCAATTCGCTCGTCAACACAAGAATCAAAGAAAGGATTTCAAGAAGACGTAATAGGGATCAATTCAATCAAGAGTGTAGCAAAAAGAGTTGCGGAAATGACTAAGATAATAAAAGCGGGAATAGCAAACGTTCCCGCTGGCGAGCTTGCTTGGCCTTTGCA
This sequence comes from Deltaproteobacteria bacterium, assembly GCA_016875195.1. GTDB lineage: Bacteria > Desulfobacterota > BSN033 > BSN033 > UBA1163 > RBG-16-49-23. The sequence goes on along the minus strand of VGRY01000112.1, from coordinate 1,897 downwards.
TCCGACCTTTGGAGTTCAAACGGATGCAAAAAAATAATCTCATTAGATAGGGAGGTGAGTTTGAGCACATTTTTTATAGTATGGTGTCTAAACAAGCTATAGGGAACAATACTAACCGTAGGGAGGAGGAGAGAAAAATGAGACAAGAAAAGTATAATCGTGGATATTTGACAATCAGATTCTTAGCCGGTATCTCCATGGTAGTCTTTTTGTTATGTCAGCTTTGTTATGCCCAGGAGGTCAAAAAAGGGGGAACAGTTGTTGCAGCCATATCAGCTAACCCGTCCACGCTAGCTCCCAGCATGAGCTATGCAATTTCCCCGATCATGGTATCGTATACCATGTTCAATGCGCTTGTTGACTATGACATGAAAGGCAATATGCTTCCTGAACTTGCTGAATCCTGGGATTTCTCAAGTGATGGAAAAACCTGGACATTTAGATTACGTAAAGGAATAAAATGGCATGATGGAAAGGATTTCTCTTCAGCTGATGTCGCTTTTACAATAAAAGAGGTAGCGGAAAAGTTTCATCCTCTTGGTAAACAGGCCTTTGGGCCTATATCGAAGATAGAGACTCCAGATCCTAATACGGTGGTCTTCAAGTTTGAAAAGCCTTTTTTCCCCACGAGTTCTTACCTCTCATGTTGGTATTCGGGAATTCTGCCGAAGCATTTGTATGAAAATACGGACATCCTAAAAAATCCGTATAATTTTAAGCCAGTTGGTACCGGGCCATTCATGTTTGAGGAATTTAAGCAAGGAAGCCACTTAACTGTTGTTAGAAACCCGAATTATTGGCGAAAGGACAAACCTATATTGGACAAAATAATTTTCCGTGTCATCACCGATGGTGTCGCCAGGGTTAGCGCTCTTGAGAAAGGCGAGGTGGATATCCTTGCTCCCTATGCCATGGCAATTTCCGAAATGAAGGTTTTGGAAGCAAAGGGTTTTGTTGTTACCCCTATTTACGCCCATGACGGTCTTCTAGCCATGACTTTATTTAACCTTAGAAACCAGTATCTTGGGAATAAAAATGTAAGATATGCCATAGCTCATGCAACAAATTTGGATGAAATCGCAAAAAAGGCGTATTTTGGGTACGGAAAGATTCCGGTTGGACCGATTCCTTCATCCATAACGTGGGCTTTTACGAATGACGTAAAGAAATTTGAGTATGATCCAGCCAAAGCAAATAAACTACTAGACGAATCCGGTTATAAAAGGGATAGCAAGGGCATTCGTTTCCCTCTCGAATTTGTGTATGCTCCCTCTCGGACCGATTTTGACTCGACAGCCAAAATTATAAAGGCTCAGCTTCGGGAAGTTGGGATCGACATTATATTAAAACCCCTCGAATATGCAGCCACTATAGATGAGGTTTTCAAGAAAAAGAAATTTGATCTCACATACTGGTCGTTAACAATGGGACCCGACCCTGCAGTGGGAACTGCAAGATTATACCTTACTTCGCAGATTGGTGATCTTCCATTTACAAACGCCATGGGTTACTCAAACCCGGAAGTGGATCGGCTCTTCCAGCAAGCCTCAGAGGCCACGTCAAGGGAAAAGGCAGGTCAAAGCTTCAAGAGTATCCAAAAACTGATTACCAACGATTTTCCGGTTCTTTGGACACTCGAGGTTCCTTATCCGATGGCGCATTCTGCAAAACTTGTTGGGCTACCCGAAGGACCCTACTGGACTCATCATATGGAAAATGTCGGTTGGAAGAAGTAACTCAATTTAGCTACAATGGTTTCAGGAGACAGAAAAAGTCTTTTCAAATTCTGATAAGCTGTGCGAGGAAAGAGGGATAGACGTACTTCTATCTAATGCATAAGCATTTAATTTTATTACATCTAGTGAAATGGCCCCTCACCCTCCCCTCTCCCCAGTGG
>VGRY01000111.1 GCA_016875195.1 Deltaproteobacteria bacterium | reverse complement strand
GCGGATTCGCCGGTGTTGTCCGTGTCGGTCATGATGGCTATTCCTGAGATCATTGGTGGCTCGTAGCCGAAGGCCTTCTTGAAATCCTCATAGAGATTTCTCTCTTCATTCACCCATTGGTTCAATTTGTCCGAGCCGCTTTCCAACACAATCATCATCACCCGGTCCGTATAGGGATTGGGGATGAAGGTATTCACAGGAGCCTTGCTCTCCCATATGTAATTTATGGCGGCAGTGGGTGGGTACTGGCCATAGAGAAGTCTGACCGCTTCAAACTTCGCCTTTTCGAAAAAACTTAATTTGGATAAGTCGTATTGAAACGTGATGTAAAGTCGTGCTGGATAGTCATCGCCTTCCTTTAAGCGGACATTTCCCTTTTTAAATATGTTCTCCACTTTCCATCGCCATTGGATGATGGGATATTCTTTTGGATCGATCTGGATCTCACGGGTCAACCCTGAAGCTGAGGCTTCAGACACTGCCTTCACAACAATGGTCTCCCCATCTTTCACCAGGGAGTAGGTTGTATGCCGTTCAATCTTCTTGAAGGTCATGGGCTTCCAATTGGACGGGATTTTATTCTCCACTTTTTCCGCTGAAAATTTTCCGACTTCAATAAAGGATTGGTTTTGACTGTAGGAAGTGAAAGTAGCACCCAGAAAGAGAATCATGGAAAAAATGTATTTTATGATCATAGTGATGAGGCACCCAAGCAAATTTTTTCTAACCTCTTAACCTCAACCTTAGCCTCAACCTTCACCTTAAAAGGGTGTGAGATGTCCATAGCCTTCTCTCCTCAACCTCTCCACATCTTCTGGACGGTCCACATCCCATCGCTGACGGAGCTCCTGCCAGCTCCATCCTAACTGGCGAAGATGCTGCCTTGTCTCTTCCATGACAGAGCTAGTTCCCCAGGAGATTCCTTCAAAAAGTGTTGGTTCAAATTGGCGAAGACCAAACAGGACATAGCCTCCATCTTCCGCCGGAGCGATAACCGCTTGAGAACCTTGATCTAAAATCTTTTTTGCCTCTTTTAAATCGTCTCGGGTGAGCGATGGGCAATCCGAACCGATCAGCAGGGCCATTGGAGCTTTTTTTAATGTTTCACCAAAGGCATGGGCCATCCGTTTGCCAAGATCGCCTTCTGTCTGTTGATGGAGTTCGACACTGAATTTTTCAGCACAACGGAGAAAGAAAGGATGTTCGATCGAAGGTGCACCCCATAGTTCAACAGACCCGACTTGTGATCCCACAGCGGTATTCAGTGAATGTAATACAAGTTGTTTGTAAAGAGCAGTAACGGTTTGGGCATCCATGGAGGAGAGCAACCGGGTCTTCACCTCTCCCGCAATGGGTGCCTTGGCAAAGACAATGATTCGGTAATTCGTTACATTCGATGTCATTCGTGTCATTCGAACTTTGGATAATAGAGCCTTGCCAGTTGATTCGGGTTTACTTTGAAAAAATAGGCAAGCCTCAGAAACCACATGAGCAGAATCGTACGAACGAGACCCTTCTCCTCCCAGCGGCGGCTCGATGTGGTAACGCATTGCCGTAAGCAGAGAGGTTGGTCATATTTCTTTAAAAGCTTACAGAGGGCGATATCTTCCATAAGGTCAATCTCTGGATAACCACCGATCTTCTCAAAAAGTTTCCGTTTTACAAAGATGGCCTGGTCACCCGTAGCAATGCAGGAGAGTCGCGATCGCCAATTCATTAAAAACTCGATAGCACGAAGCAGTGGATGTTTTCCTGATAGTCTCACGTTGAAACGGCCCCATGTTTTTCCCCTGCTCTCTATTCCCTCGATGATCAGTTGGTCCGCATGATCAGGGAGGATTGTGTCGGCATGGAGAAAGAGGAGGACTGCGCCGCTTGCTAATTTTGCTCCGGCATTCATCTGACGGCTCCGGCCACTTGGACTTTGAATGATTTTATCTACATATTGGTTTGCCATGGCAACTGTATCATCACGACTTCCGCCATCGACGACAATTACCTCATGGCTTGCCTCTCGCAGAGGTTGGAGGCTTTGGAGGGTTCTAGCAATCACTGGAGCTTCATTCAATACTGGAATGATGACGGAGAGCTTCATGGTTAAATTCCAAACACCAAATTCCAATCTCCAAATAAATTCCAAATTTCAATTACAAATGAACAAAACATTTTTTTTGGATTTCTTTAAAAGAGTATGCTCCGAATTTCGGTCATTGGGTATTATTTGTAATTTGGTGCTTGGAATTTGGTGCTTATCTTAAGACTCCTGTGCAACTGCTTCCTTGGCCTGCAGTGCAGCCATAACAGTGCTCTAGGAGTGGGATTGGAAATCCATTCAGATCGATTTTCCTCAATTCGAAGAGATGAATCCTGGATTTTCCTTCCATCTGGAGGGGAAGGCCCAGGGCCTGATTGAAATCGCAATCAAAGACATAGCCCTGATAATCGACGCTAATGAGCCTCCGGCACATCACTGATTCGAGATTCTCTTGACGGTGTGCCTCATGGAGGAGTTTCATATAACTTATACGCTCACCTTTCGAAATCAAAAGCGTTTCAAAACGATGAATGGGTATATTGGTGATCGTATAGAGCTGGTTGAAGACAATTCCATAACGCCCCCCCAGCTCCCTCCTATAATCCTCTTCCAATAGGGTTTGCAGGGGAGGCAGAAAAGGCCCCATCGGATTATAGACTAAGTTGAGCGAAAGCCCTGACTCTTTTTGACCATAACCCATTTGATTAAGTTTCCTTAAAACACGAATGCTTGCCTCGAAGACCCCATTGCCACGTTGATAGTCAACATTCTCCTTGAGGTAACAGGGCATAGAGGCAATGATCTCTACTCCCTGGTCCGCCAGAAACTCATCTGTGCCTTCCATCCCGGAGGCTTCAAGGACAGTAAGATTGCAGCGGTCAATCACATGGATCCCCATTTCACGCGCAGAACGAACGAGGTGTCTAAAGTGAGGGTTTATCTCCGGGGCTCCGCCTGTCAGATCAAGATGACGGAGATCAGATGAGGCAAGAAAAGTGATCACCTGATCGATGGTTGATTGATCCATTACCTCTGTCCTTTCAGGACCGGCATTGACATGGCAATGGATACAGCGCTGATTGCATTGGTATCCGAGATTGACTTGCAGTATTTCAAGATGGGTTCGTCTGATCACTGGTAAGTCTTTCATCTTAAATCCCCAATTCTTTTTTTACCGGTCGAAATTTTTTCACAAAGACAGGAATGAGGGCAAAGATACCGAGCAGGACCAGGGCGCTAATCGTTTTAAACGAGAGGAGTTGATCGGTTGAATCAATCCGACCCAGAGACTGTCCAAGATTGGTAAAGACGAATGCACCCGGAATGATGCCGATAGCCGTGGCCAGCACATAGGTCTGGATTTTGATGGGTGTGAAGGCAGCGGCCAGATTGATCAACCAGAATGGAAAGAGGGGAACGAGTCTTAGAAAGAGAAGGTAGTTGAAATCATTCCTGTGAAACTCTGATATCAATTTCTTAGCCATCCCTCCCATTCGCCTGGCAGCAGCCTCAGCGAATACATAGCGGGCAGCCAGAAAAGCAAGGGTAGCACCCAGAGTTGCGGAAAAGAGGATGATGGTTGTTCCCACCCATAAACCGAAGAGAAAACCTATGGTAAGGGAGAGGATGGTAGCCACAGGAAGGCTTAAGGCTGTTGAGATCGTATAGACGGCCATGGCTCCCATGAGAATGGACCAGTAATGATCGAGGGTATAAGCCAGTAACCTGTCCCGATTGGCCTTGAGCACGGAGAAGTTCAAGTACTGGTCGCCACCCAGAAGAAAGAAGGCAGAAAACCCTCCGACAAAGATGAGGAGAATGAGAATTTTCATCCAGGGGATGGAAGACTTGGATTGAGTTGTGGAGTCTTGAATCATATAATGAAATTCTAATCGGACAAGTGTTGAGATTCAAGCCATTCTTTTTCCCTTGATTATTGAATGGAGGGCGTAATATAAAATAGAAAATTGTAAAGTGCTGGTATTAAAGGAGGTCCGCATGGAGCAGAAGATTGTCGATGGATATAGGTTTCTTCCGCCGGGACTTAAGGCATGGGTGAAAACATTTATTCCCGATGAGGAGTATAAAGGGAAAATTCCCTGGACACCGATGTCGAAGCCATTAAATCAGTCGACTCTCGCGCTTGTAACGAGTTCAGGTATCAGTCTTAAAACCGCCCCCCCCTTTGATATGGAAAGGGAGAAGAGGGAACCTCTCTGGGGTGATCGTTCCTTTCGGAAGATTCCCCGAGGGACAACCGAGATGGAGATCGATGTCAATCACCTCCATATCAACACCACCCTTGTTAAACAAGATATCAATGTGATTCTTCCCTTAACAAGGATGGCTGAATTTGAAGAGGAGAAGATCATTGGCCGTCTTGCTCCGACAGCCTATTCCTTCTATGGGTTTCAATGGCAGAATAACGATTTTCTTAAAGAGGCCATCGAGCCGATTTCAAAACATATGAATACGGAGAACGTGGAGGCGGTTCTACTCACCCCTGCCTGACCCTTCTGCTGTCAGTCCGTTGGACTGGCTGCAAGGGTTTTGGAAGAAGCGGGATTTTCCACAGTCGTTCTCAGTCCGACCTGGGAATTTACCAGGGCCGAAGGGATTCCGCGAGTGGCGGCGATTGAATATCCTTATGGCAGACCAGTGGGGCAGATTGGAGACAAGGAAGGGCAGAGGAAGGTTCTTCTCGAAGCCCTTTCGGTCTTCGAAAAGGCAAAGAAACCGGGAGAGGTTATTCATCTACCTTTCACCTGGCCTGAAGATCCAAAGAAAACTGACTGGCAACCGCCCGAAATGTCACCCCTGATCAAGTTTTATTTAGAGGATATCAGGAAAGCCAGGAATGCATAATTACTTCACTATAGCGGAGGCGTTGGGGGGAAAAACCTAAAATAACTCTCCAGGTAATATATTTCTTCATCTTTAGCCCCTCAAGGGAGTGGGTTAAACCTTACCAGGTGGCGCGAGCCATCGCAGCAAAGCCCGCTTCCAGGTCTGCAATCAGGTCAGCAGGGTCTTCCAGTCCGATGTGGATACGAATCAATGGGCCACCCTGCCAGGGCGTTACGCTGCGCAGCGAACCGATCCGGGCAGGGAAGATTAGGCTTTCAAAACCTCCCCAGGAATAGCCGATGCCAAAATATCGGCGTCCCTCACAGAGGGCAGCGATCTGTTTGG
>VGRY01000110.1 GCA_016875195.1 Deltaproteobacteria bacterium | reverse complement strand
CCCCGGCAAGCGTCTTGTCGATGGGAATCGCACCGCTATCTGCGGCCATGATGGCACATTCGATGGCCACCTTGATTCCAACGCCAAAGAGTGAGCGAAGGCATTCTGCAAGAACTTCGGTATGGGAGGCCCCGGAGAATTTATTACTGAAGGACCGCTCAAGACCGGAGAGGATATGACTTTGCTTCACCACCTTGCATCCCATAGATTCCACTTCTTTTAAAATTTTCGGATCAAACTTCCAGACACCAGGAGCAGAAAAACCGCCAAACAAGCAAGGGGTCAGGTCTCAACATTCAACAGATTCATTTGTCTTAAATAATTCCTAAACGCGCGGCATATTCTGAATACCACTCAGATGGTTGTCAATTGTTGAGACCTGACCCCTTGCCCTTGCCTCGCTATTTATTAAACCAGCCCGCTCGGGGTTTAAGACCACATACCGACAAAGAGATAACAAGTGATGGTCCTTCTCGACCATGATCGCCTTGTATCTTCCCTGAAAGAGATGCCCCACTCGTTTATACCTCTGGTTGAACCCTTGGGTATAGACCCCATTTAATTCTCTCATCCCCTTTGATAAATTCCCATCAGGGGTTTCGATCAGCAGATGATAGTGATTCTCCATGAGACAGTATGAATGACAGACCCAATTGAATCTTTCCACAACCATCGATAGCACATCTAAAAATCCGCCCCTATCCTCATCATCAATGAAAATAGCTTGCCTGGCATTGCCTCTGGACGTGACATGATAAACAGCTCCTGGAAATTCAATTCTTAAAGGTCTCGACATATACTTACTCTATCAAATCAAATGTATGATTGCAAGACCTGACCCCATTGGTTTCTTTTACCATTGGTTTCTTATGAAGATAATGTTTTCTTCACAACTCTGCGCTATCTTCCGACTCGAAGTGATCCCCCGTGAGTAGGCATATAGAATGATCTTTAACAGGATGGCCGGATCATAAGCCGGCGCTCCCGTCTCATCGTTTTTATACCGTAACTCAAAGAGGGATAGATCGATCTCGTTATCGATGAGGGAATGAAGACTATATTCAAACGTCCCGGGCAAGATCTGCCGGTCAAAGTGGATCGGGATGAATTTACCTTGAGAATAATCATACTCCTTGTATCTCGCCATATCCCTCCTGTTCTTACTAAGCGGTCTCTTGGTATCTTACGAATAAAGATATGGCGATATTATCACGGTTTAAAGACTTTTTCTACAGATTCAACGTAAAAAATCAGCCGGAGCTGTAAGCGATCGGCTGGATTGGTTTGTTAGACCTTCCCGTACTTATCTAGTTCCGATTGTATCCGTATTCCCGCGTGAGCAAAACATCCTTCCAATAAGATTCTCTTTCAATAATCTCTTTCGGGTCAGCTGTATTCTTCCGGATTTCCAGAATTGAGAACACGAAATTTAGTGCATACTTAGGACCATTCCCTTCTATGACTTTCCTAAGCTCAACGTTACCCCCGTGGCCGTCAACTGCGTAAGCAGACCATCGCTGCCAGAGGTTCTCTTCTCCATATGCTGAACCCACATATAGTCTCCCATTTGATTTATCCGTAATCAGGTAGACACCTTTCACTGATGACAATGCAGATTTCCACGATGGGTCTTGGTTTCTGACAATTGTTCTTAGGAACTCAAATTCGATCCTTGTAGACTCAAATCCAGGAAAGGGCGCAATCGAGTATCTATTTCTTCTGATCTCAAGAACCTCTAAACCGTCACAGCATGACTCACCGTTCATATATGGCTGGCGCCCAGTCTTTCGATGCATGACTACAGCCCGTCCAATCAGGTCATCCCCAATAGCTTCAAGATTGGTTTTGTATTTATAGCACTTATGTTCCTCCAGCCAAATACAATCGAGTCGCTCATAGATACCAGCGAACAGCCACTCGTCTTTTCCAATCGAGATTAATGAAATAATATGCTTTCGCTCGAAGTTCCGCTTCGATTGATAAGATTGCCATTCTTCGAATGAGCCGGACAGAAATTCGTTAATAGGGTTGCTGCCATCCGGAGCGGGATATGCAAAATGAATTTTGGCACTTCTAATGAAGACAGAGTCAATGCCCAAAAGATCTTGTAGCCTCATAGTCTCTCATTGGTCTAACGATAAAATCAGCCGGAGCGTAAGCGATCGGCTGGATTGCCGGGTTAGCCAGCTTTCTGTCTCTCGGCACAGCAGAGATGTACAAAACCGGGGACATCAAGTCCATCACTTCTCTGGGATAGATAGCGTTGTCTGATATCAGCGGCAGAAAGGTCTTCAACAATACGAAAGCCAGTAGAACACAAGACCTCTTCTATCTCGTTTGCATCTAGAAGTGTCACTATCGGCTCCCCTCGACGTGTACCTCCCTTGTCGAGAACCCCAAAAAGCTGCTGGTCAGTAGGCAACATCATCGACTTAGGAAGAAAGTAGTCGAAGACGATACGGCTACCTGGAGCACAGCTGTTGGCCAAAGATGCGAAGGCGTCTCTTATAGCCCCGCGGGTGAGATAGTAAACGGTGCCGAGCCAGGACACGAATGCCTTGGATTGAGAGTCAAATCCATGTCTGGGCAATAGGTCAGTAATAGACTCATGCTCAAAATCTATGGGAATAAGAGTAAGTTGTGGTGGTAAGGACCCCATCCGTGATTCGATTCGTAGCTTCTTCCATTGCTGAGTTGCCGGGTGATCAAGCTCAAAGACAGTGACGATAGAATCGCGATGACGCAACGCCCAACTGTCAAGGCCGGCACCCAAGACGACATATTGGCGGCAACCGTCTTGAATGGACTGACCAAGTACATCCTCTGTGTACCGACTGCGGATAACAACAAAGGCGCTCATCAGGCGCACCTTTTTGAAAAGAGGCCGCCAAAAAAGCCATCGAAGAGGAGCAATATGAAGGACTGTGCTCAGCGGCGGTCCAAGCAGCCAATCAGCAGCGGTATCCTCAAGAATCACAGAGTCAGTGCTCATGAGATGGTATGCTCTATGAGCAGCTCCGAACTGAGCAGTTGCACTACTTGATTTCACTGCGATACCTCCCTTAAGGGTTTTTCACAGGCTAACGAGTCTGTAGGAAAAGTTCTATTGACGATTCAGAATGATATTTTCCTGGGTCACTTGACCCTTCCCAGGCATGAGATCGTTGATTGTAGCGCATTCTGTGAGGTCATTTTTTTTCTACTTCTCACCCAGGAACCTACATGGGGACTTTTTCTACAGATTCAACGATTGAAATCAGCGGGGGCTGTAAGCCATCCGCTGAATTTTCTTGTTGGACGGGCCTTCATGATTTTCTGATCCACTTATACCAACCACTGACAACATCGTTTTCGTCACCAAGGTACCAAGCATAAAATCCTTTTAGTACCTTACCGTTTTCGCGCAACATTAAAGTGAAGGTGCCTCTGTCGAGGTCATTCCTACCCTTCACCCAGTATCTTCCAGTAAGTATAAGATTTCTAAATTCACCCTCGAATTCGTAGTTGATTATTTCACCTGGGCTTTGATAAATGATGTCACCCCAAATACGATGAGCCTGCTGGCTGACTTTAGCGATTTCATGGAACGTGTCACCGTGCTCATCACCCTGGGTATCCCACTCCCCTGCAATTTTGATGTCTTTGTAGACGCGATCTTCGTACCAGGGCACAATCACCTTTGTCCAGTAACGTGCCGCAACAAATGTCAGGAAAGTGGCAACAAGACCGCTTACAACTCCACTACCGATGGCAATGAACAAATCGTAACCCATGTGATCCCTCGATTTGGATATTATTATTTATGTACAACAATATTTATTGGACAAGCTTCTATTCCATTAATCGGAACCAGTCACGGAGAGTAATTTGGAGCCGTACAACTTCATCAGGAGCAAGAGGCGAACAATGAGCAATAGGCCCACGTAAGACGTTCAAACTTGCCATAATCTTTGTGAAGGCCTTCTGAGAGTTAAATGTGTCGCTAAAAGTTGTCCAGTTGGCTCGTACGATCTCTCCGAGTTCACCAAAAGTAGCATAGTCTAATTCGTCCGTGGAACGAGGAGTAACACCTGAGTCGATTTCTTTCTGTAGATTATCACTGGCGTTTTTCCGGATTTCCTCAGGGACAGTTTTGTTCCACCAATTAGAGCCGTGCTCTGCCTCAAGTTTGCCTTTGACGAGCTGCCGTATCGACTTCTCGAGGCAGTAGAAAAGTTGATAGTGAATTGCCATCCCAGCGGCCTCCTTTCGGACGGCTTGGTCAAACTGTGGATAGTAGGTTTCATCCAAATCAGGCTGTTGCGACAGTTCCCTCTGGAGGTCCAAACTATGGGTTTTCTCTACCCGATCCAAATCCCTCTCCATCATCTGGTGGGACATGCCAAAAAGTTTAATTTTTTCTTCGATACTCATTTTCGCAACAAATTCTCCCTCAGGCTTTTAAAGATTGCATTGAAAACAGCCACATCATCTGTTTTAGGCAAAACCAAATTGATGGTATAAGCTAAATTAAGCTTTAATTCTTCAGGGCGCCCCTCAACTTCCTTGATGGGTTCTACTTCCTCTTCTTCCTTAATCGCCTCCGTCACTTTTTCCTCTTCATCAAATTTCGCGAACAATTTCAGGGCCTCGAAAGTCCCGATGATAGAACGGATGGTGACTTGATTCTTTTCAAGCCCAGTTATTTCTACGAGCAGTCCTTCCAGATCTTTTTTGTTCAACTTGTATGCGGACTCGTTTCGCTCAAAAAGTTGGGTGTAGCCCTTCCTGATCGCCTTCGCCATCGCTCCCCCCGATTGAGGGGGATTCCTAAAACTCTTATAGAGATCAGTAGGAGAGCCATCGGACGCCAGGAAGCCAATCCGCTTCGCGAGAGGCACAAATGCTCTCGCGCTACTGCTTTTAAAACCCAGCGTCGTGCTTAAGAAGTCGTATGTGAAACGATCAGGGGTCTTGGCGTGCTTAACCTTCTCCAAAATCTTGCCAACATTTCCGTATGCATTCATAAAGGGCGGATATTCTGGCATTTCTAACCTCCTTATTATTTAGTCCTCTAGTCCAACAATTTATTATCTTGCCATATTGCCCTGAGAATGTGATAATAGCTGGGTTTTCGGGCAGTTTTGCCCGATGTCTGTTATCAGGGATATTGAGCTACGGCAACAGGAGATTTATATGCCTGATTTGACAAAAAGTCAACAGCCAAAACTTCTTGATCAAGTTCGGCAGGTACTCCGCCTGCACCGCTACTCCATTCACACCGAGCGATCCTACATGGATTGGATCGTACGGTTTATTCGTTTCCACAACATGCGATCCCGAACAAGCAAGGGGTCAGGTCTCAACATTCAACAGATTCATTTGTCTTAAATAATTTCTAAACGCGCGGCATATTCTGAATACCACTCAGATGGTTGTCAATTGTTGAGACCTGACCCCTTGCCCTT
>VGRY01000109.1 GCA_016875195.1 Deltaproteobacteria bacterium | reverse complement strand
TATTGGAACTGGGCAGAGAATATGAGAAATCCCATCCAGAGGCCTTCGACGCTAACGTAGAGCGAGGCAAGGGAAGCGACATAGCTGTCATCTGCTACACCTCAGGCACTACGGGGTTGCCCAAAGGGGCAATGCTCAGCCACTCTGCATTGATACAGAACGAACATGCGCTTTCTAGCATAGACCGCTACCGGCCAGGTGATGAGATTGTCTCCTTTGTGCCTCTTGCCTGGGTAACCGACCAGTACATGGGCGTTACTGGGCCTTTATACTGTCAGTTGGTAGTCAATTTCCCGGAAAAACCAGAAACAGTGCAGGAGAACATCAGGGAGATTGGCGCACAGATACTGTTCTGGGGACCACGGAACTGGGAAAGCGTGAACAGACTGATACAGGCAAAGATGATAGACACTACTCCCTTAAAGCGCTTTATGTATAACCTGTTCCTGCCTGCAGGCTACAAGGTAGCGGATTCCAAGATGGCCGGGAAAAAACCTAGCCCGCTCTGGCGCTTTCTCAATTTTCTGGCTTATTGGGCACTGTTCAGAAACCTTAAAGACAAAGTGGGTTTGGCCAAGGTCAGAGTGGCCACCACCGCTGCAGCACCCATTAGCCCTGATGTCATCCGCTATTTTCAGGCTATCGGCGTGAACATCAAGCAAATCTACGGCGGCTCAGAACACGGATTAGTTACAGCAACGCGAGACGATGACATAAGGCCAGAGACCACAGGCCCGCCAAGCCTTGGCGTAGATATCAGGCTATCTGACGAGGGGGAGATACTCATTAGGGGCGGATGCATGTTCTCCGGCTACTACAAGAACCCCGAGGGAGACGTGGTCAGCGTTAGGAACGGATGGTATTTTACCGGTGACTTTGGCCACATTAACGAAGACGGCCACTTGATTGTCATGGACAGGATGAACGACCTCAGGGAATTGAAGGGCGGACGCAAGTTTTCACCACAGTATGCCGAGATCAGATTACGCTTCAGCCCCTATATCAAGGATGTGCTCACCGTTGGAGGCGGCGACAAAGATTTCGTTACCTGCGTTGTCAACATAGACCTCGACAATGCCGGTCGCTGGGCAGAAGCCAGGCGCATCCCGTACACTACCTTCACCGACCTGTCCCAGAAACCCGAGGTCATCGACCTCATTAAGAAAGATATTCAAAGAGTAAACAAGACACTACCCGAATTTGCCAGAATAAAAAGATTTGCCAATTTGCACCGCGAGTTCGATGCCGATGAGGCCGAGCTGACCAGGACACGCAAAATAAAGCGCACCTTTGTTGAGGAACGCTACAAGGACTTGATAGATGCTCTCTATGGAGAAGTTGGCGAGTTGGCAGTAGAGGCACCCATTACCTACCGCGACGGTAGGAAGGGAACTATCAAGACAGCCATCAAAGTAAACTCGCTGGAATAAGGAGAAGCTTATGGAAGCAGCTCTTCAATATGTGGCGACCGGCCTGATGGTAGGAGGTATCTATGCATTGGTTGCACTAGGCATAGTTCTCATCTACAAAGCCACAGGCGTCTTCAACTTTGCCATAGGCAACATGATGATGGTAGGAGCCTTTGTCTGCTGGTCGTTCATGGTGCAATTCGGACTGGAACCCTGGCTTTCACTGGCGCTGGCTATAGGAGTGGGGGCACTCCTCGGATGGTTGGTCAACCAGCTCACTATGCGCCCACTAATCGGCCAACCAGTGCTGGCGCCAGTAATGGTAACCCTGGCCCTGGCGTATTTCTTTGACGGGCTTGCCATATTGATCTGGGGCGGAAGCATACGTAATTTCCCCGACTTCTTGCCAGGCGAACGCATACATCTTGGCCCAGCAACGATTTCAAGTAACCTGATGTGGGCATTCCTTATCGCCATACTGGTTTTCGGGATTCTGGTATTGTTTTTTCAGAAGAGCAGGACTGGATTAGCTATGAGAGCAACAGCGGAGAGCCATCTGGTTGCCCGCGCCAGAGGAATAAACGTAGAGCGCATCTTTGGCATCACCTGGGCTATTTCTGCTGCTATGGCTACTCTCTGCGGCGTCTTTCTGGCAACCAGAATGGGCCTGGAAATAACCATATCAATGGTAGGGCTCAAAGCCTTCCCCGCAGTTATTTTCGGTGGTATGGAATCAGTGCTCGGCGCCATGGTTGGCGGACTGACGGTGGGCTTGCTGGAGAATCTGGCAGGTGGCTTTATCAGCACCTGGTTTATGGAAGTAACCCCATATATAGTATTGCTACTGGTGCTGATTATCAGGCCCCAGGGCCTTTTCGGTGAGAAAAGGATAGAAAGGATATAGTGAATCTATGGCTATAGACCGCCCTTGTGGCACCTTCGACCGAGATTATGCCCAGGATATGGCCATTGTACGCACCAGGCTTCAGTGGGGGCTATTAGCGGCAGGGCTTGCCTTTCTATTCACACTCCCGATTTATAGCAGCAATCATATTATTCACCTGTTTAACTATATCGGCATCACGCTAATCGCAGTTCAAGGGCTAAATATCTTAACCGGCTATACCGGACTACTCAACCTGGGACAGGCAGCCTTCATGGCAGCAGGTGCCTATACCTCGGGCATCCTGACCGCTAAATTTGGTGTTTCCTTCTGGGTGGCTCTCCCTTGCTCCGCAATTGTGGCTGGCTTGCTCGGCCTAGTCTTTGGCCTGCCGTCGCTTAGAATAAAAGGATTCTACCTGGCGA
Organism: Deltaproteobacteria bacterium; assembly: GCA_016875195.1. GTDB lineage: Bacteria > Desulfobacterota > BSN033 > BSN033 > UBA1163 > RBG-16-49-23. The sequence goes on along the minus strand of VGRY01000109.1, from coordinate 2,930 downwards.
TGTCAACACTCGCCGCTCAGTTCATTATCATCAGCGCAATTGTGAACGTAAGGCCAGACCTGACGGGAGGATGGTCCAGCCTGATAGTTCCGGTGCCCAAGATAGGAGACTTCGCCTTCAACAACCAGTTCCGCATGTTCTATCTTATAATGCCTATAGCGTTACTGGTGACATTCTTTGCCAAAAACCTGGTAAGAACCGGAGCTGGTAGAGCCTTTGTAGCCATCAGGGACAACGACCTGGCGGCAGAGGTGATGGGAATCAATATCTATCGTTACAAGCTGCTCGCCTTTTTTATCTGCACTGTCTTTGCCGGGATTGCTGGCTCCCTTTGGGCTCACTGGATGCGCGCCATAGAGCCATCTATCTTCGGCCTGCATAATTCGGTATGGCTACTGGGAATGGTAATCGTTGGTGGCATGGGCAGCATTTCAGGAGCAGTATTCGGCACAATATTTATCAGGGTACTAGATGAAGTGGCAAAAGCCCTGGTTCCAGTTATCTCCTTGGTATTCCCAGCATTGAGCGGTAACATCTCTGCGGCGCTCAGCCCCATATTCTTCAGCATAGTTATCGTGTTATTTGTCATTCTGGAACCGCGAGGGCTGGCACACCGATGGCAAATACTCAAGATATCCTATCGCTTGAATCCCTTCGCCTACTAGTAGCTTGCAGGTAAAGTTGAAGGAGGTGACGCTGTTCGATAGCAGACATACGATACATTCTAGGCAGATATATTTGAAGGAGGTTACACAATGATAAAACGAATATCAAGATTCGCCTGGGTCGTGGCATTAGTATTGGTAGCACTTACCCTGGCACTGAGCTGTGCCCCGAAAGAGCAAGTAACTCCAGCGGGCAAAAAGCCCACCGAAATTTGGCTCCGCGGCTCCGCAGCTATGACCGGCATCTACGCTGCCTCGCTATTACCCGCTGCTGAGGCCATCAAAGAGGCTGTCGACCTCATAAATACGGAAAGAGGCGGCATCGATGGCGTACCCTGGAAGGTGGAACTTCTGGATGATGCTGGAGACGTAGCTAAAGCCACTGCCACCTACGAACAGCTAAAAGTTAAAGAACCCAGGGCAAACATGATGGTCTTCATGACCACATCTGGCGTTGCCGAGGCTCTCCGTGAACGCTTCAACGAAGACAAAATCTGTGTCATGCTGCCTTCAGGCAGCGCTACCGCGATTTATCCTGCCGGCAATACTTTCTGCATCGTAATTTCGCATCCCGACGGATTCGGCTTCTTCATTGACTGGCTGGCAGAAACACAGCCCAAACCAGTGAAGCTCGGCCTTCTAAACTGGGATTCAACCTTTGGGCGGTCGATTATGACCGACGAATGCACCAACTATGCCAAGAGCAAAGGGGTTGATATTGTGGCCACAGAGCTTTTCGGCATAAGAGAAATGGACCTGACCACACAGTTGACTAAAATTAAGAACGCAGGAGCCACCTGGGTGTTCACCAATACCCTCGGGTTCGGTACTGTGACCGTATTGAAAAGCGTTGATGCATTAGGGCTGAAGGGCAAAATGAACTTCGCCGGTGGGCATTTTGCCATGGACTACGACGTGCTCCGCGTGGCCGAAGCGCTCACTGAGGGCTTTGTAGGACCCCATAGCATGGTTACCTGGGACGAAGCGGATAACCCCTACGTCGCAGAAAGGAGAAAGGCATTTGACGCCGCAGAAAGGCCCGATTCTTACAGGGCACAGCCCTTCCTCGTTTTCAAAGGATGGATGACCTATGTAGCTGACATCCATGAGGCAGCTATAGAGGAAGTTGGTTGGGAAAACCTCGATGCCGAGGCGTTCAAGGCACAGATAGTGAAAACCAAGGACTTAAAGCTACCCTGGACGATATTAAACTACTCGGCTGACAAGCCTGAAACCAACTGGGCCAGGATGGTTCAATTCAAAGGTGGCAAGGTGTTGCCCATAACCGACTGGCGCAAGGCTCCTGACCTGAGACCTGCCCAATATAAGAAATAGGCTAATTGTAGGGGCAGACCCTCTGACAGAGTCTGCCCCTACACAGAAAACTCACCACTGCCTTTCATGTTCCGAAATATCTTACTTCCAGCTTTTGTCCCTTACCACCTGCTCGTAGTTACCTCGGTAAGATTTACACTTGCCCAAATGATTGATTACGAGGCTTGAAATGAAACAAGGAAAATACGATGTTGTTGTCATAGGCTCAGGAATAGGTGGAATGGCAGCAGCAGTAGAGCTGTCTCGAAAAGGATGTAAGACGCTTTTAATAGAGAGCAAGGAGCGCCTGGGAGGCAGGTTCTCCACTATTAACCACGAGGGGTTCAGGCTACCCACAGGCGCCATTTTGATACACAGGGATGGTTACGTCATCAAACTGCTCAAGGATGCGGGAATCAAACCAGAGTTCCGGGAGGTGCCTCGTCTTTTCTATAGAATCAGGGGACAGGAATACGAGATGCCACAAAAAGGCAGGCTTCGCATGCTCCTGGAGTTCCTCGATAAAGCCGAAGTAGAACGGGGAAAGCTCGCAGGAAACGTGGTCAGAGAGGTAGCGGCAAATATGCTGCTAGGCGGTATGGGCCAGGCTATTATGAAACCCACGAGTGACCGCTCGCTTACCTTCCGAGATTGGCTGCTTCAGTATACAGACAATGAAGTCGTGCATGAGATATTCGACCAGATATGTTCCAGCGCTATCATGGCCCATTCCTGGGAGATACCAGCTTCTGAGTTCTTCCTTTTCATGGCTAAGTCAGAAGGCCAAAGAGACCTGTACGTAGCCCCTCAAGGAAACTTGAATATCATGGAAGAATTAGCAAAAACAGTGCGAGCCAATGGCGATGTCTGGACTGGCTGCCCGGTCACGCAGATTGTACTTAACAAGGGCAACGCCACCGGCGTGGTAGTAGAAAAGGACGGACAGACCCC
>VGRY01000108.1 GCA_016875195.1 Deltaproteobacteria bacterium | reverse complement strand
GCGGAATTTGCCGTCAAGAACTTGAAAGCGAAAAAGATCTCGATCATCTCGATGGATAATGACTTCGGAAGAGCCATTTCCGCAGGATTTGCTGAGAGGGTGGAGAAATTAGGTTCAGCAATCCTGACCAAGCAGATGTATAAATTCCCAGGAGAAAAGGATTTTCGCCCCTTCCTCACCCGAATCAAGGAGGGCAATCCTGAACTGATCTTTGCCGCAGGATATTATAATGAAGCAGCCTCCATTGTTCGTCAGGCAAAGGAATTGGGGATTACAGCGCAGATTTTGGGGGAAGAGGGTTTTGATTCTCCGAAATTCCTTGAAATTGCAGGATCGGCTGCCGAGGGTGTCATCATTGCGACGAATCTGGACCGGGATGATCCCAGACCCGTGGTTCAGAATTTCTTAACCAATTATCGTAAGGCCTATAACGAAGATGCGGATATGGTCGGAGCCTCCAGTTACGATGCCTTTATGATTCTGGTCAATGCCATTGCAAAGGTCGGAACCGATGCAAAGGCAATTCAGAAGGCTCTGCTTGAGACGAAGGACTACAACGGCTTAACCGGCAAGATCAGCCGCTTCGTTCAGGGTGAGGTTGTCAAACCCGTACAGATCCAGGTGGTCAAAGGCGGGAAGTTCAGACGCCTTGCTGTGATTGACAATCTGGAGGTCATCACCCCGCCTCTTAAGAAATAAAATTAAATAATAGTTCGGAGTAATGAGTTCGGAGTTCGGAGATTAAAGATGTGAACTCCGAACTACGAACTCCGAACTTTAAACTAAAATAATGCTCATACAACAACTGGCCAATGGGATTGCCATTGGTAGCGTCTATGCTCTTATTTCCCTCGGGTTGACCATGGTCTATGGGATCCTCCGCATTCTCCATGTCGCCCATGCGGGGATCTATGCCTTAGGAGCCTATATTGGCTGGTTCTCGTTCCGTCTCCTCGGAGACTTCTGGCTCTCCCTGGTGATCGGAATGGCAGGGGCAGCCATCGCAGGATATCTGGTCGAGCGTTTTCTCTATTCACCGCTTCTCCACCTGCCAAGAATTGCTCCCCTGATTGTTTCTATCGGTCTCTTCATCACCATGGAAGAGGCTTTCCGGATCGTTGCCGGACCTCACACACTGACTTACAATGCCAGTATCGGGCTGGGAAACCTTTCCATCGGTAGTTTTCATCTCACGGAGACGCAGATTCTCATCCTCCTTGTCACTTTTGTGATACTCATCATTCTCTGGACCATTCTCACCCGCACCCGAATCGGTTTAGCGATGCGGGCCTGCGCCATGGATGCTGAAACGACCTCATCATTCGGGGTTAATGTAAGCGGCATCATTGCTGTCAATTTTCTTATCGGTTCTGCTATGGCGGGTGCAGCAGGCGTTCTGATCGGAGTCTATGATAACCAGGTCTGGCCGACCATGGGAAGCCTTCCTGCCTACAAAGCTCTTGCGATTGTCGTTTTGGGCGGGCTTGGGAATATTCCAGGAACCGTGCTGGCAGCGATCGTTGTGGGATTGGCTGAAACCTTTTTGATCGGCGTTCTCGCCATTCCCTTTCCAAGGGATGCCGTGGCATTTATTGCAATGATCCTGGTCCTGATGTTTAGACCTTATGGGCTGTTAGGAAAGGCGTAAATAGGATATCAGGGGATCAGAAAATTCTTTAAATCTTTAACCTGGTTTCCTGATAACCTGATACCCTGATGCCCTATGGATTTGTTATGATCAGCGGATATCTCATCACCATTCTCATCACAGTCATTGTTTATGCCATGCTGGCCCATAGTCTCAATATCATCACGGGTCACGCTGGCCAGATCTCGCTTGGACATGCGGCCTTCTTCGGCATTGGCGCCTATACTTCCGCATTGCTCTATACAGGAGCCGGTTTTCCCTTCTGGGTTTCCGTGCCACTGGCGGCTGTGGTAGCTGGGATCGTGGGAGCGCTTTTAGGGATTCCCTGCTTGCGTGTCCGAGATGATTTTCTGGCTATTACCACCATGGGAATTGGCTTTGTTGTTGAAGCCGTTTTTCTTTACATTCCTTTCTTTGGCGGAGCCATGGGCATCGGAGGCATCAATTTGCCCGGATGGTTTGGACGGGAGATGAGCAAGCCCGAATATTTTCTTCTCATCCTTATCGTTTTTATTCTTCTGATTCTTCTTGATCGGCGATTGGGCCGGTCCTGGATTGGTCTGGCCTGGTCTTCCATCCGGGAGGATGAACAGGCGGCAGAGGCCATGGGGGTGGACGTGGTTCGATTTAAAGTGATGGCCTTTGTTCTCGGGAGTTCGATTGCAGGGCTTGCCGGAGGATTCTATGCCCATTTCCTCACCTTTATCATGCCTCAGAATTTTGGCTTCGGGCAATCGATCGTCATCCTCTGCATGGTTGTATTTGGCGGAATTGGCACGCGCTGGGGTCCGATTCTGGGTGCCATCATCCTCGGTGTTCTGCCGGAGATCTCGCGGCCGATTATGGAGTATCGCACTTTAATTTACGGGCTTCTCCTCTTAGCCATGATGCGTTTTCAACCGGGTGGTCTTCTGGGAGAAGAGTCCATCCTTCCCAAAATATTGAGATGGATTCAATATCGTCCTTCAGAGCAGGGGTAAATGGATGGCCCTTTTAGAGATTGATGGGTTGAGCAAGGAGTTCGATGGCCTTCGGGCTTTAGATCAGGTCAGTTTTGCGACCGAGGTGGGAGAGATTCTGGGGGTCATTGGCCCCAATGGAGCCGGTAAAACGACCCTTTTCAATCTCATCTCTGGAATCTATCCGGCCACGGCCGGGGAGGTGGTTTTCCAAGGCAGGTCTATTCTGGGAATGAAATCTCACCAGATCAGCCGGTTAGGGATCGGAAGGACATTTCAGATCGTCCGGCCCTTTCAGAACCTAGACGTCGAGATGAATATATTGGTGGCCTATGGCCATCGTTTCTACCCTGACCTCTGGAATTCCATGGGACACTTTCGCAAGAATGAAATCCTGAAGGAGGTTCAAGGTTACATAGAAAGAACTGGCCTTCAGTCCTACAGGAAACAGTTAACGAAAAATCTTCCTCTTGGTATTAAGAAGCGGGTTGAAATTGCACGGGCTCTTGCCCTGAAACCGCGCCTTCTCCTTCTGGATGAGCCCTCTGGAGGACTCCGTTTTGAAGAATCAGGCCAACTCATGGACCTCATTCGAACGGTCAGAGATCAGGGAATTTCCGTCCTTCTCATCGAACATAACATGCAAGTCGTCATGGACCTCTGCAAACGAATCGTCGTGCTCGACCATGGCAGTAAGATTGCAGAGGGTTCCCCGGAGGCGATTCGATCCAATCCTCAGGTGATCGAGGCTTATTTGGGGAAGTCGTTACGACCCGAGGAAGAGGAGGGCTAAATGCTGGAAGTGCGCGGGCTTGAAGTTACCTACGGGGAATTCCTGGCGCTGAAGGGGATCAGTTTCACAGTGAATGAAGGGGAGCTGGTGACGATCATCGGGGCAAACGGAGCCGGAAAGAGTTCGATCCTGAAGACCGTAATGGGTCTGGTGAAATCCCGTAAGGGGGAAGTCCTCTTCAAAGGAATAGATATTAGCGCCACCTCTCCGCATCAACGCGCCCGAATGGGAATCAGCCTGGTGCCTGAAGGCCGGAAGATTTTTCCTGACCTCACCGTGACCGAAAATCTGCTCATGGGAGCCTACACCCAGCAGGATAAAAAAACGATTGAGGCAGGTATGGAAGAGGTTTTTGGATTATTTCCTGTGTTGAAAGAGAGGCGGAATCAGGTGGGCAAGACCCTCAGCGGCGGTGAACAGCAGATGCTTGCCATCGGAAGGTCATTGATGGCCAGGCCCCGGTTAATCCTGATGGATGAGATCTCTCTCGGTTTGATGCCTATCTATGTGGATGAGACATTCAACGTCATCAAAAAACTTCACCAGCAGGGGGTAACCATCCTGCTGGTCGAGCAGAATGCCCGTAAGGCATTGCAGGCGGCAGATCGTGGATATGTCCTCGAAACCGGCGAGATTGTATTAAGCGATACCAGCCAGAAATTAGCCCGTGATCCTCAAGTTAAAAAAGCTTATCTGGGTGGGACTTAAACGGGCCACACCATTCGAGGTGAAACATGGAGAAGAAGAAAGTAGAGGTTAAGGAAAAAGAAGAAACACTTGCTGGTGTTCAGGTCGGGGTCAAGGCGCCGCGAGGATCGAAGATCACCTGCAAGAGCTGGCAGACTGAGGCGGCCTTACGGATGCTGATGAATAACCTCGATCCGGAGGTTGCGGAGAAACCTGCAGAGCTGATCGTCTATGGAGGCTCAGGAAAAGCAGCGCGGAACTGGGAGGCTTACCATCTCTTGGTAAAATGTTTAACGAATTTAGAGAATGATGAGACCTTACTCGTCCAATCAGGAAAACCCGTTGGAATCTTCAAAACGCATTCAGATGCACCTCGAGTGTTGATTTCGAACTCCATGCTCGTCCCGCATTGGGCTAACTGGGAGAAGTTCAGGGAGTTCGAAGAGCTTGGGCTGACGATGTATGGACAGATGACCGCAGGAAGCTGGATTTATATTGGCACTCAGGGAATTCTTCAGGGAACGTATGAGACTTTTGCTTCTGCCGCCAAGAAACATTTTGGCGGATCTCTCAAAGGAAGGCTCATCCTTTCCGCAGGCTTGGGAGGGATGGGGGGCGCCCAGCCATTGGCTGCTGCGATGAATGAGGGTGTTTTTTTAGGAGTGGAAGTGGATCCCGATCGCATCAAACGTCGACTTGAAACGGGATACCTCGATGTGATGGCTGATCGGCTGGAGGATGCGCTGATCTTGGTTCTCAGCGCCAAGGAGAAAGGGATTCCAAAATCGATTGGCTTGTTGGGAAATGCTGCCGAGATCCTTCCTGAGATCGTTAAAAGAGGGATTGTCCCGGATCTGGTGACTGACCAGACCTCAGCCCATGATGCCCTGAATGGGTATGTACCAGCAGGGATGAGCCTTGATCAAGCGCTTCAACTTCGGGGGAAAGATCCGAAAGAATATATCGGCCGTTCCATGGAATCCATGGCCATCCATGTGAGGGCGATGTTGGAGTTGCAGAAGAAAGGATCGATTGTCTTTGACTATGGCAATAATATCCGGGCGCAGGCCTATGAGGCAGGAGTTAAAGATGCCTTCAATTATCCTGGATTTGTTCCTGCGTTTATCCGGCCTCTTTTCTGTGAAGGGAAGGGGCCTTTCCGCTGGGCAGCTCTGTCCGGTGACCCTGAAGATATTTATAAAACCGATGAAGCCATTTTGAAGGAGTTTCCAGATGACCTCTCTCTGGCCCGCTGGATGCGATTAGCCCGCGAGAAGGTAAAATTTCAGGGGCTTCCAGCCAGGATCTGCTGGCTGGGCTATGGCCAGAGGGCCCGCATTGGCAAGGTGTTTAATGAGATGGTAGCAAGGGGTGAATTGAAGGCGCCCCTTGTGATTGGCAGGGATCATCTCGATAGTGGCTCAGTGGCTTCCCCCTATCGCGAAACAGAGGGGATGAGGGACGGAAGCGATGCCATTGCCGACTGGCCTATCCTGAATGCACTTCTCAATGTGGCTGCTGGAGCCACCTGGGTTTCTGTACACCACGGAGGTGGGGTTGGAATTGGGTATTCGATTCATGCGGGTATGGTGGTTGTTGTCGATGGGACAAAAGAAGCAGAGAAGAGACTCGAGAGGGTATTGAC
>VGRY01000107.1 GCA_016875195.1 Deltaproteobacteria bacterium | reverse complement strand
CCCTGCCAGGGCGTTACGCTGCGCAGCGAACCGATCCGGGCAGGGAAGATTAGGCTTTCAAAACCTCCCCAGGAATAGCCGATGCCAAAATATCGGCGTCCCTCACAGAGGGCAGCGATCTGTTTGGGGGTGGGAGTCTTGTTTTCGGAGTCCGTTCTAAGTTCGAATGAAAAGAGACCGCTTGAGCCCTTGAAGTCGCGCTTCCAGAGCGCATGTTGAGGGTGGCTGGGCAAGGCAGGATGAAGCACTGCGCCCACCTCGGGTCGATGTTCAAGCCAGCGTGCGATCTCCAGAGCGTTTTGCTGGTGTCTTTGCATTCGCACATCGATGGTGCGCATCCCTCGAAGCATCAATGCCGCATCGTCGCCTCCAACACTCATCCCGAGTTCGCGCGAAGTCCTCCATAGGGGTAACCAGTGTTCCTCGCGAACTACAACCGCCCCCATGAGCACATCGGCATGCCCGCTCCAGTATTTTGTCAGAGGTAAGACCGAAGCATCTACACCCCAGTCAAAAGGCTTGGCAAAGACAGGTGATCCCCAGGCATTATCGATCACGGTCATCACCTTGTGCCTGCGTGCCATGGCACAGATGCCGGGCACGTCTTGAATCTCAAAAGTATAACTTCCCGGGCTTTCGAGAAAAATCATGCGTGTGGCAGGCTGAATCAGGGTTTCGAGTTTTTCAGGGGTGATCGTCGGGTCGTACCAGGTGGTGTTGATTCCCAATCTTGAGAGAATGCCCCTGCAAAAGACGCGTGTCGGCCCGTAGACCGAGTCTGTCACCAGAAGATGATCGCCCGGTTTCAGATAAGCCAACAGCAATGTCGTGACCGCCATCAGGCCAGAGGGCATGATGGCCGCATGGCAGGGATGACCTGCACCTTCAATCCGGGCCAGCGCATCCCTGAGCGCAAAGGTCGTTGGTGTTCCAATGGTGCCATAATGGGAAGCTCCATACTCGCCGCGTTCTGATGCATCTAACTGGGCTTGGGCGTGGGCGAGTGATTCAAACAGGACCGTAGAGGCGCGGTAAACCGGCAGATTGGCCGTGCGAATTTCCGAATTAAAAGTTCGCCCTAATTCAACAAACGATGTTACATCTGAAGTTTCGATTTGACCAGAGTCTCCTTTTTCCTTTTTCATCGGGTTTCCTTCCTGTGGAATTAGAAGAGATTATAATGCAGTGGGTCGAAGAGGGTCAAGACAGATGGATCTCGAATAAAAGAGAACAGGATTGTTTATCAATGGTACAACACCAATTTATAAAATCCCTCCTGACCTCCCTTTGCCAAAGGTCCCGATAAATCGGGATTTGGCAAAGAGGGGTGAGGGGAGATTTTCCAATGTTTATGTCAATTCAAATAGAAATCGGTTGAAAAAATGGAGAATTCTTGATACGATGAAGTTTAAGAAGGGGGTGACAAAAGAGAGATGATCCGATTCTTACTGGGAGTGGTTACGGGTATCCTCATCTTATTGCTCTTCATCTTTTTCGGTGGTGGCAAGGCTGTGAAAAAGGTTGGCGAGGGTTTAGCGGAAACCGGAAAGAGAATGGAGCACCTCGAAGAGGTGATCAAGAAAGAGGGAGGTGAGGTGGGGAAGGATATCAAGAAGAAGATTCTCAAAGAGGAAAAGGACACTTTAAAAAAGGTTCAGTAAGTAACCCCGACAGCAGAAGGCCACCCCGGCTTTTGTCGGGATGTCGCCCCACTCGGGCGTCAGGAATGGTTCCATGAGCTATGCCCGTGGGGCTCCACCGAAAAATCCTTAAACTCTCCGGTATAATCTTCCCAGACAACACGAACATTGGTTACCCCTGCCTCAGAAGGTCCTCGGTGGCACCATTGAATCATCTCATCGACCTTTGCCTTCTCTCCTTCGAAGAGAACTTCTACCCGGCCATCCTTTCTATTCTTCACCCAACCCTTCAAACTTAAAAGATAAGCCATCTCTTGCGTGTGGGCTCGGAAAAAGACCCCCTGGACCCTTCCTTCAACAATGACATGCGCTCTCACTTTTTCCATAAACCTTCTCAGTTATACAAACTGCTTCATGGGAATGACATTGACACCGGCCCTTTTCAATTCTTCCCGAATCTTCTTGACCATCTGGACAGCAGCCGGATTGTCGCCGTGGACGCAGAGTGTATCCGGACGGAGTTCGATTTCTGTTCCATCCATGGCGATCACCTTTCCCTCGAGTGCCATTTTGAGCGCCCTTTGGGCGACCTGCTCGTGACCATGAATGACAGCCCCTTTTTCTCTTCGAGAAACCAGGGAGCCATTTTTATTATAGGCCCGGTCAGGGAAAGCCTCAAAAGCGATGCGGATGCCGTATCGTTTTCCTATGTCGAGAAGAGACTGATTGTTAGATGATGCAAGGACAACCAGAATGATTTCCTTATCCAGTACTGAGATCGCCTCTGCCATAGTCTCCCATATCTTAGGGTTGGCCACAGCCATGTTATAGAGAGCACCGTGGGCTTTCATATGTTGAAGCCTTAGTCCCTGGGAGATAGCAAAGGCCTGAAGGGCACCTGTCTGATAGACGACATAATCCTGAATCTCTTCAAGCGTGGCGTCCATATTCCTTCTGCCGAAGCCGATGAGATCAGGAAAGCCAGGATGGGCTCCCACCTCTACTCCATGTTGTTTAGCCAGAGAGATGGTCTTTCGCATCACAGATGGGTCCCCTCCGTGAAATCCGCAGCCGATGTTTGCAGAGGTGAGATGAGGAATAACCTCTTCATCAAGTCCTATCTTATAAGCACCAAAGCTTTCCCCTACATCGGAGTTTAAATCAATCTGTATCTTCTTGCTCATTTTCCCTCCTCCAGCACCATGTCAATCGCTTGTTTTGGACAAACAGCGGCACAGATACCACATCCTTTACAGTAATCGAGATCAATCAAGACCTCTCCGGTCTCTTCATCACGGGTGATGCAGAGATCCGGACAGAGAAGGCTGCAGATCTCACAGAATTGACAGTCCCTTAGCCCCAGACAGCGTTCAGCTTCTTTAATGGCATCTTCTTTTAGAAGGCCGTATTCAACAGGGGAGAAATTATTCCTTCTCGCCTTCATTGAAAGGGTCTTAGGCTTCCTTCTCGGTACTACCTCTTTTTTACATTCTTTAATCATATTAAGAGTAAGGAGTTCGGAGTTGGGAGTTCGGAGCAAAAAATCTTTATACTCCGAACTACGAACTCATTGCTCCGAACTATTCTTCATGTGAGATACTCTGCGATTGCCTCTGCTCCTCTTTTTCCTGCGGAGATGGCATCAATCGCCCAGCCTGGGCCGGTGACCATATCCCCGCCCGCAAAAACGCCTTTTATGGTTGTCTCACCGGTTGTTTGATCGACATGAATCGTTCCGTCCGGATTTCTCTCCAATCCCTTTAGGGACCCTTGATCCACGCTCTGGCCAATGGCTGCAATGATCGTCTCCGCAGTGACTTTGAAATTGGAACCTTGAATCGGGATGGGTTTTCTCCTTCCCCTTTCGTCAGGTTCGCCGAGTCGCATCCGGATACACTCCATTCTAATTGCTTTCCCGCCCCTTCCGATCATCCGGACCGGTGCAACGAGAAGATGAATCTTCACTCCCTCCTGGATCGCCTCCTCCACTTCTTCGGAAATCGCGGGCATCTCTTTCCTCGATCTCCGGTAATAGAGATCAACCTGCTTCGAGCCAAGACGGAGAGCGGAACGGGCTACATCAATGGCCACATTTCCACCACCGATGATTGACACTTTTTTCCCCAATACCACGTCCCTTCCGAGATTGATATCTCTTAAAAATTCCACACCTGGAAAGATCCCACGAAGGGATTCCCCCGGAATATTCAGTTTTGAACTCTGATGGGCTCCCATCGAAAGGAAGATGGCATCAAAACCCGATCTTTTAAGAGTCCTGCTATTCCCATTAAAACGGAAAGAGTGATCGGTCTTCATCTCCACCCCCAATTCCATGATGCCATCAATCTCCATCTGGAGAATCTCTCTGGGCAATCGAAATTCGGGTATGCCGACGCGGAGCATTCCTCCAAGAACAGGCAGAGCCTCAAAGATGGTCACCCCGAAGCCCAGAAGCGCGAGATCATTGGCACAGGTCAAACCCGCCGGCCCGGAGCCCACTACCAGGATCTTTTCCCGTCTCTTCTTCCTTGGCCCCTTCTTTGGTCTCTCTCTCTTTCTTTCATACTCTGCGATAAACCGTTTGAGCATTCGGATGGGGATGGGATGATCTACATCCTCTCGCAGACAGGCTTCCTCGCAGGGATGATGGCAGATGAATCCGCAGACTGCAGGCAGGGGATTCACTTCACGAACCAACTCAAGGGCTTCTTTAAACTTCCCTTTTGCAATGAGAGCTACATATCCCCTTGCGTCCTGATGGATCGGGCAGGCTTGCTGGCAAGGTGGAAGAGGGATCTTTCCCTCCGGAGTTTTTCCTTCCATCTTACCGCGGTAGAGGGTTCCTCGGAGACTCTCCTCTTCCAATCGGTATTCTGGAATGAACTCAGCAGGACATCCTCTGATACAGACATCACAGCTATGACAGCGGGAAGAGTGAATCAGTGGCCTGTGAGTTCTACCTTCAGCCATGGACCTTCCTCCCCAACTCCATGCCGACTCGAAGGGCCTTCAGGTTGAGCGATTTGAACCGTTCGCTGACATGGATTGAGATCGCCTTGCGCATGGCTGCGGGCGAGACGATCCGGGTCACCTCCATCAGTGCTCCGAGAAAGACGATGTTGGACACCTGCTTATTGTTCAATCTCTTCACCGAGACATCGGTGGCAGAGATGCCAAGTTGTTTCACCCTGAGGTCCTCTTTTGGAGTCACCAAGCCCTGATCGTAGAAAATGAGGCCGGAGGGCTCTCTTACGTCAGTGCAATAAGTGTTGTAGGCCCCTTGTGACATGGCAATAAGAATGTCGGCTGTTGTCAGATGGGGAAAGTCAACCGGGCCATCGGAGAAGACGATCTCGGATTTACACCCAGAACCTCTTGCCTGGGCCCCATAAGAGGTCGATCCGGAGATGTACTTTCCGTCCAACACGCCGGCCTGACCCAGAAGCAAGCCTGCAAGCACGACCCCCTGACCGCCGAAACCACTCAGTCGCACCTGTCTGATCGCGGTCATGATAAAAATTCTCCTGTGATGATTTTTTCAGCCAGCTCCTCCTCGGTCAATCCTTCTGCCTCGTTCTCAAAGATGCATCGCCGGATCAGATCCCTCATCATCTCATCCGGTCGGTCAAGGCGATTCCGCCTTCCGAATTGTGTAGGGCAGGGAGAAAGGGTTTCAATGAAAGAGAATCCCTTATGGAGAAGCGCCTTCTTAATCGATCCAATGAGTGAGACAGGTTGGGTGACAGAGAATCGCGCCACATAAGTGGCTCCTGCTCCCTCCACCAGTTTGCAGAGGTCAAAGGGCCGGTAAGGATTCCCTTCTCTGGTGGTAGAGGTTTTTGAACCTTTTGGAGTAGTGGATCCCACCTGTCCTCCGGTCATGCCATAGATCATATTATTGGCACAGATGACCTTCAGATCGATATTTCTCCTCGCCGCATGGATGAGGTGGTTACCGCCGATAGAGGAAAGGTCTCCATCACCGCTCACTACCACCACACAGAGGTCAGGATTATAAAGTTTGGCACCGGTGGCAAAAGCCAGTGCCCTGCCGTGAAGGGTGTGGAGAGTATCTCCGTTAAAGTGGGGGCTTGGTATCCATGCAGCACACCCGATGCCCGATACAAAGAGCATCTTCTGCATATCCATCTTCAGATCATCGATGGCCCTCAGGATGAGGCCCATGAGAATACCGTGGCCGCATCCCGGGCAGAACGGCGTGGATTTTACGCCCGGACGGATATAATTTTCGAGTGCTCTT
>VGRY01000106.1 GCA_016875195.1 Deltaproteobacteria bacterium | reverse complement strand
GGGCGGGCGATACGAGCATCATCACCGATAAACGAGTTTCGACGGAGTCCCTATGACCTTAAACAACGGGCATCGTCACCGTGACCGTTGGACGTTACTCTTCTCGCTCCTCCGGTCTGTTTGAAAGTTGGCCTCTCCATCCCAGAGGAAGAGATTTGGTCGATTTGAAAAATGCCGTGGATGTCAAGGATGAGACCGGCCCGTCCATCCCCCATGATGGTGGCGCCTGCCACACCTTTCACATCCTTCAACCTCTCCCCTAAATTCTTAATCACCACTTCCCGCTTCCCGACCAGGTCGTCCACCATGAGGCACTTCTGCACCCCCTCGTTTTCAACGACAATGACCAGTGTCTCCCAAGGATTCTGCCTCTCCGTAAAGACTCCGAGGAGGTGATGAAGCCGGATCAAAGGGAGTAAATTTTCCCTAACCTTGATCATCTCTCCCTTCTGAAGGATCGGAAAAACGTCTTCTTTCCTCGGCTTCAGGGTCTCTTTGATGAAGACAGTGGGAACGATGTATTGCTCCCCACCCACCCGGACGATGATCCCGTCCATGATGGCCAGGGTGAGTGGAACCCGCATGATAAAGCGGGAGCCCTTTCCTTCATACGAAAAGATTTCGACCTTGCCCTTCAGCTTTTCAATCGTCTTTTTCACCACATCCATCCCCACCCCGCGGCCTGATATGTCGGTGACTTTATCCGCAGTGGAAAATCCGGCTTCGAAGATGAGGTTGTCGATCTGGTGATCGGTCAACGCCTCATCCGAGACGATCCCACGCTCCCTTGCCTTTCTTAATATCTTCTCCCGGTTCAGACCTTGGCCATCATCCTCGATCTCGATGACCACATTTCCTCCCTTCTGATAGGCCCTCAAAAAGACGTTCCCCGCCTCTGCTTTCCCCGCTCTCTGCCTTCCTTCTGGAGACTCGATCCCGTGATCAATGGCATTTCGAATCATGTGCACCAGGGGGTCGTAGAGGCTCTCCACCATATTACGGTCAATCTCCGTATCTTCCCCGGACATCACCAGGTCCACCACCTTTCCGGATTTCTTCGCCAGGTCCCGGACCAGCCGGACCATCTTCTGAAAGGTCTGTCGGATCGGGACCATTCGAAGGGACATGGAGATTTTCTGGAGATCGGCCGTGATTCTTTTTACCTGTGAAAAATCCCTTACCGTCTTCTGGTCACGTAAGGACAAAAAGACAGGGTTTTGTTCTACCTGAGACTGGGCAATGACCAACTCGCCGATCATATCGACCAGGTTGTCAAGCTTATCCGTGTCCACCTTTACCGACGCCTCGTTATACTGAGATGAGATTTGTTTCTGCTCCCTGAGAGCCTCAAGAACCTGCCCAGGTTTGGCCTTATTCCCCTTGATTAGAATCTCCCCTAATTTTAAGCCCCCTCTCTCTCCTCCCTGCTCATTCAGCGCTTTGGAAATATCCTCGGGAGTGACCACACCTTTTGAGCTTAAAATCTCTCCTAAGCGCGGAACTTTCTTGTCCTCAAAATCCGCTCCCGGACCAGCCCCTTCCGCTAATGGATCTCCCTCCTTGAGAATCTCAACCCTTTGCAGATAGGGCTCAATCTCAAACCTGGAACATCCCACGCTCCCCGATTCAAGATGGCCCCTCAAATCGAGGATCATATCTTTAAGGAGATCCACGGATTCAAGTATAAAATCGACTATTTCCCGGGTGATGTGCAGCCTCTCGTTTCTTGCCTCATCGAGAAGTGACTCCATGGCATGGGAAAATCTTTGAATATCATGGAGGTTTAGAAATCCGGATACTCCTTTTATGGTGTGAAAGGGGCGAAAGATGGCATTGATATACTCTTTGTTTTCCGGCGACTGTTCCAGACTAATCAAATTCAACTCGATGGTCCCCAAGTGCTCCAGGGCTTCTGAGATAAAATCCCGGTAAAGTTCTAAATCCTGATCCAGAGGAGAGGGCGGTGCGGCTTTCTCCTCTCTTTCGATGCAGGTGTTTCCCTCGCTTTTGGCAGACCCCTCCTGTCCGGTCAGAGACCTCACCCTTTCCCAGAACGATTTTTCCTCGGAGGATTCCGGATGATCAGGGAAAGCGGCTCGACTCTGGATCACCTTCACCCCGGTTCTAATCAGGCCAATCCCTTCCTGCAGGTCCGGAAACTCATTCAGTATGATCTTTTCAACCATCTTTCTGATGGTCTGAGTCAGCGGCTGGATAGAGTGGAACCCGCTTTCCATGCCTAATTCTTCCGCTTTCTCCAGTTGTTCGAGGATCGCTCCCAAGCCGGGTAGATCCTCCGGCTCGACCATCATACTTTGTATGGCTAATTGTTCGATTAATTCGAAGAGAGCAGTTTTCGTTTCATCCATTTTTCACCCCTCTTGTTGGATAACGGGTCGGCAACCCTTTTTTGAAGCCATGGATCACTTATGGCTTAAAGTACAATTCAATGACCTGATAACATGGCGGTTATTCCCCGTCTTCTTCAATTGTTCATTCTCTTTATCGGAAAATAGACAATTTTCCTTAAACCTCATTAAAGTTAGCCTCCATTAGAGCCGATGAATAATTAAAACCATTTAAGAAAATGATACCATTATGATCACTGTCACACGGTTGAACCATACACCACTGGTTATTAATCCCGATCTCATCGTTTTCATTGAGGAAACACCAGACACCATCATTACACTTTCAAACGGGGAAAAAATTGTTGTTCAGGAGACCGTGGGGCAGGTCATACGAAAGGTACTCGATTACAGAAGATCCATCTTCAATCCCTCAATTCCGACCGAATAGCTTTTAGTTTAGGAATGAGAACATGGATCTTATAAGGAATCATCGATGGATAAAGCCACTTTAATCGGTTTAGCGCTCGGCATTGGAGCAATACTGATAGGCCAAGCTTTAGAGGGTGGGCATATCGGTTCCATCATGCAATTCACGGCTGCATTCATTGTTTTGGGAGGCACGTTCGGAGCGGTTTTTGTCAGCTTTCCTTTTGATGGCGTCATGGGATCATTCAAGGACATAAAGGTTATCCTTAAAGAGCCGCTTCTTAATCCATACCAGGTCATCTCCCAGATCACAGGTTACGCCAATAAGGCCAGAAAAGAGGGAATTCTCTCTTTGGAAAAAGAGATAAAAAATGTCGAGGATCCTTTCCTTAAGAAAGCCCTTACCATGGCCGTGGATGGGATCGAGCCTCACGCCCTTCGGGAAGCGATGGAGACGGAATTGGGCTATCTCGAAGAACATGGTAAGATGAGTTCAAAGGTCTATAAGGCGGCCGGAGGATATGCCCCTACCATTGGCATCCTTGGAGCGGTACTGGGCCTTATTCACGTGATGGAAAATCTGAACGACCCATCCAAACTGGGATCGGGCATTGCGGTTGCCTTCGTGGCCACAGTCTATGGAGTTGGATCAGCCAACCTGCTCTTTCTGCCCTTCGCGAGCAAATTGGAGTTAAGGCACCGGAATGAAATGATCCTCAAAGAGATGATTCTCGAAGGGGTCGTATCCGTCTCCACGGGTGAAAACCCAAGGCTGATCGAAGAGAAGCTCAAAGCTTTTCTGACAGAGAAACAGAAGGGCATCAATGCTTCGGAGTCTAAGAAATAGGGTCAATTGTTGAGCGGATAAAATAACAATTTTTTTATTTTTTGGACAATAAGTCATCTTAAAAAACCCTTCTGTTAGGTTTGCCGATGATTTGTTTTATGATCTCATATGGTTATCAATGGCAGCTAATGTGGTATGCCTCTTGCAGAAACAGAAACTGAAGGAGGTCAATACTTAATCTATGTCCAGAAAGAAGAAAAAACACGGTGAAGAAGAACATGAAAATAACGAGAGGTGGTTAGTCTCCTATGCGGACTTCATCACCCTTCTCTTCGCCTTTTTTGTGACGATGTATTCGGTATCGAGAGTGGATGGAAAGAAAATGGGTTCTGCCGTCGAATCCCTTCAGAGGGCACTGGGCTCGGTGATGCCGATTCAGATGTCGCATAAGGAACCAGGGGTATTCCCGAACCAGGTCGTTCCCATTCACTTCAGCATTAGCCCTCCCATCGAAGGAAAAGCTTATAATCCGGATGCGAGGGCGCTCGTGAAGATGGCTGAGGAAATCAAGAAAGGAATTGAGAATGTTTCAGAAGGAAAAACGATTAAACCCAATTCAAATATGGCCAACCAGATCAAGTTCATTATTGAAAAAAGGGGCCTGGTCATCCGGATCTCAGAACACATCTTCTTCAACTCCGGTGAGGCGATGATCCGCCCGGACATGGAGCCGGTCCTCAATATTTTGGCCCAGACCATCGAAAAGATTCCCAATCATATCCGAATCGAAGGCCATACCGATAATATTCCCATCAATACTTCCAGATTTCCTTCTAACTGGGAGCTTTCTACCGCCAGGGCCACGATGATCGTCCGTTATCTGCTTGATCATTTCCGGTTCGATCCAGACCGGCTCTCAGCCACAGGGTATGCAGAATTCCGGCCTGTCGATACGAACAGCACGGCCGAGGGAAGACTTCAGAACCGGAGGGTCGATTTCGTCATCCTGAGCAACAAGGAGATGGAATCGGAACCCCAGAAAGAAACAACCCCGGAGCAGAAGAATTCCACTTAGTCTCTTATGAATTGAATTGTGCGCAAAGTGGCAACAAAATTTTAGTGATGAATTCGGAACGAAATCCGAAGCACGAAATCCGAAATTCGAAACAATCCCAAATGACCAAATCTCAAATGTTCAAAACAAATAACAGTTTAAGAAATTTGGATTTTGAAAATTCGAATTTGTTTCGGATTTCGATATTCGGATTTCGGATTTTCTCAACTCCAAAACCTTGTTTGGTTCCGGCTATGCCGGGTTAGGATTTATCGGATCAGTTGGAGGCGGGAGGGATGATTGGAATTTTTAGAGAGAAGAAGGTCTCGCCTTTTTTGAAGTGTGGCTCGATGGAGGCTTTATAGGGATCTAACAGTTTCCGCGCCATAAATAGTCCCAACCCATAATGGTTCCCATTTTTCGTTGTGAAGAAGGGAGTAAAAAGGCGGGGCCGAAGCTCTTCGGGGACTCCGCAACCCGTATCTCCGATCACTACCAGGATCTGTCCATTGCCTGCCCGTGTCGTCAACGTCAGTTCCTTTCGAGGGCTCTTTTCCATCGCTTCCACTGCATTCTCGATCAGGTTCGACAAACCCTCTTTGAAATCGACCTCATGGCCATGAAGGGAAGGCAGGCGGCTGGAGAAATTTTTCTTCACCTTGACATGGTGCTTAAAAAAGAGGTGGTGATGGAACAGTCTAATCTCCCCTTCGATCAACTCATTCAAATTGATCCTCGAGATTTTCTCCCTTTCCTCGTCTCTCTCCTCGGTCTGCAATACCTCTATCATCGACTTCAACTTATCGATTTGAGTCATGCATTGGCCTATCTTCTCCCGGATGGAGAGATGATTCTCCACATCATTTTTCGCCATCATCCTTTCAATCATCTCCATCTGCATGGAAACGATCTGAATAGACCCGTTCAAATTATGGACAATCCCGCCCATCAATGATCCTAATCGTGAGTGTCGGGAGCGTTTTTTCAGAACGTCAAAAAGCGTCTCCATCTTCTCAGGAATCTTCTGATCAACCATCGTTTTGAGCGTTCATCTGATAGGAGTATGGGATGGCAACCTACGGAATATTATCTTGATCCCATTTCCCTTGTCAAATAAAATTTTTAGTTACATTTTAGCGGTTTGAAAAAACTGATCTAATCCCCCTTAATCCCCCTTTGTCAAAAGGGGGAAATGTTTCTCCTCCCTTTGGCAAAGGGAGCTTGCTATATTATGGAGAGCAGGGATAGCCAGTAAAAGGGTGGCTATACTCTTTCTTGTTTGGTAAATAAGCAAGTTGGTCAAATCCAAAACAAGGAAAGGAGTATAGCCATGAAAGAT
>VGRY01000105.1 GCA_016875195.1 Deltaproteobacteria bacterium | reverse complement strand
GCGATCTCCTCTCTGATTCAGATTGCTCCAAAGACCGCATGGGTCAGAAGGGAGCAGCAAGAGATTCGTGTTCCCATCGAGGAAGTGAAGGCTAACGAGATTGTGATCGTCAAGCCCGGAGAGAGGATCCCTGTGGACGGGAAGATCGTCTCCGGATGCGGTTCGATCAACCAGTCGATGCTAACCGGTGAGTCGATTCCTATTGATAAGGGAGTCGGGGAACGGGTCTACTGCGGAACCATTAACGAGTCGGGTTCCTGTGAGATTGAGACCACTCAGGTCGCCGAGGATACAAAGCTGGCTCAGATTAAGCGGTTGATCCTTGAGGCTCAAGCAGAAAAGTCGCCTACTCAAAGGGTGATGGATCGTTTTGCCCGCTACTTCATTCCGGCCATTCTCTTCATTGCACTTGCAACCTTTCTTATTACGGGAGATGCCATCCGTGCAATTACCATCCTCATTGTAGCCTGTCCCTGTGCCCTTGTTCTGGGGACGCCCACCGCTGTGGTGGCTGCCATTGGAAATGCGGCCCGGCAGGGAATTCTGATCAAAGGGGGACTCTACCTCGAGCAGATGGGAAAATTGAAGACTCTTTTGATGGATAAAACCGGCACCCTTACTTATGGGAAGCCTAAAGTGGTTGGGATCAGTCGGCTGGATGGATTGAGTGAAGAAGAGATCCTCTACTGGGCCGCTATTGCGGAGAAGCGGTCCGAACATCCTCTGGCAAAAGCGATTGCGGAAAGAGTCGAAGAGAAGTCCATCCTCATTCCACATCCTGAATCATTTGAGAATCTGAGAGGTAAAGGGGTCAAGGCTCAATGGGGTGGGAAGACCATTCTCTTAGGCAGCGCCCAATTTCTCAGGGAGGAAAAAGTAAGCCTTCCTGAATCAGCCATGGAAGTTTTAAAAGAAAAAGAGTTAGAGGGAGCCACCTCGCTCTTCCTGTCGCTGGATCATCGCCTTCTCGGCCTGATTTCGATTGCAGATACCTTGAGAAGTAAGGCAGGAGCCACGATTGATCGAATTCGCAAGGAAGGCATCTCAGAAATCTGGATGCTAACCGGTGACAGTCCCCGTGTAGCCGAACGGATCGGGAAAGAACTGGGAATAAGTTTCGAGGCAAACCTTCTTCCCGAAGAGAAGGTCCTGAGGGTGAAGGAATGGAAAAAGCTGGCTAAGACAGTGGCAATGATCGGCGATGGGATCAATGATGCGCCTGCACTGGCTGCAGCGGATGTAGGGATCGCTATGGGTGGCGCGGGAACGGATGTAGCTATTGAAACAGCCGATATTGCCCTAATGACAGATGAGCTTGAAAAAATTCCTGTAACGATCCGCCTCTCTCGAAAGGCCCTTCGGGTGATCAAGGAGAACATCGCCTTTGCCCTTGTCTTTAATACGACGCTGGTTCTCCTCTCCGCCCAGGGATGGGTCACCATGATCCTCGGAGCCGTAATGCACCAGGCCAGCTCCCTGCTGGTCATCCTCAACTCAATGAGGCTACTGAGAAGACAGTAGTCACATAGTTTCCTGGTCTGATAGTCTCATGGTCTCTCGCCTCCACTGTAAGGACTATACGACGAAAAGACTAATCGACTATGCGACAAAATTTATCTTGACCCTAAAGATTACTTTCTTTAAAATGAGGCCGACTAAAAAATACAAAGGAGCGCTTATGGACGAAAACAAATTTAAGGAGATCATCAAATTTGCAATTGACAAGGAGGTAGAGGCTTTCAATTTTTATACGGAAGCGAGTCAGAATACCAAGTATTCCGGCGGGAAGGAGTTATTTTTATCACTCGCCAAAGACGAAGAAGGACATCGAAAATTACTACAAAACCTGAACATGGAAAAGGTTGCACAAAAGAGAATTGAAAAGGTCCCTGATCTTAAAATCAGCGACTATATGGTCGAGGTGGAAATGAAACCCGATCTCTCCTATGCCGATATGCTCCGGATTGCCATGAAGAGAGAGGAAAAGGCCCTTAAACTCTATAATGACATGAAGGAATCGAACACGGACGAGGATTTAAAGAAACTCTTCACCCTGCTTGCCAACGAGGAAGCCAAACACAAACTGAAACTCGAAAAAATTTATGATGATGAGATATTAAAATAGGAAATTCCCTCTTCCTCCCCTCTTTGCTAAAGGGGGGTTGGGGGGGTTAGATTTTAACGGAATCTATAAGTTCAAGGAGAAAATTATGGAAAAATACAAATGTACGGTTTGCGGTTACATCTACGATCCGGAAAAAGGCGACGAGGATGGAGGGGTATCCCCCGGCACCCCTTTTGCTAAAGTCCCTGATGGCTGGGTCTGCCCGGCCTGCGGCGCCCCCAAAGATATGTTTGAGAAGGTTTAGGGCTTTAGATTGAATCTTATTTCGATTTAAAGTTCGCTCTTCATTGGGGGAGTGAAACTTACGGATTACAGTTATTCCTTCCTCTGGAAGGCAGAAGGATAACCTAAATCACTTTGTTCAAGATGTAAGATTTCCAAATTGTTTATCTCAGCTAAATTTCCCCAGGAAAAACAGTTTGGCTATCTGCTTTCCCAATCTTTGAACCCTACCTTCCTCCACTCCATTCGCCTAGCATTTTACGCCAAAGATCGGTCGTCCGGTAGCGCTGTTTTGAACTTCGCGGCTTGTCTGGAATCGTCATTTCGAGTAATCCAACTTTTATTCCTAATAATATTCAATACTTATCATAAATATGGACAATAAAATGGACAAAATGGACAATGAAATGGACAAACAAAATCTAACATTTATTTAGGGGGAATATATCTTGCCCCTCTCCCTCTCTTTTCAAGGCGCAGAAGGCCTCTTTTTCGCAATTTTTGAAGTAAATATCTTGCCTGTATTCCACTTACTCCCAGTAACTGCTGGCAATCCGATCGTTTAATAAAACGATGCTCCCACACATATGCAAGAATCTTCTCTTCATCAGTCTGAGGTAGTTTTATGATTTTTACTTCAGCAGGGACATTCAAAGTATAATAGGCCCAGCGCCGAGTGCTATGCTGCTGGATTAAATCTAATTGGACGAGGTTATGCAGCTCGCGGTTAGCAATTACTGAATCAACATGGTTGAGTCGTTGGTAGTCACTATTTGTCATTTGTTCATGGTGGCGTAGAAAAAGAAGAGATAGCCTTTGGTGGTCATTAAGTGGTCGGTCGGCAAACTGATTCAACCATTCAACAGCTTTTGGATTCATCAGTGTATGACTATGAAACGTCACCCAAAAGGATGACCGTTTATCTTGGAATTTCGGGGGTTCCAGGTTAGCATTCCGCATTGCGGATAACATGGTTCGAATGCCACTTCCTCGATTCTCGACTAAGTGTAGGTCTTCCATCAACCGCATTAAAACACGGTTACGGGTGGATTGTTCTTCCTCAAGTGTCTCTATAGACACATTACCATATAATCCTCCTGGGTTTTGGACTTCTAAACGATCAGCGAACAGACGAATCTGGATGTAACTTCCTCTCACGAAATCGCTGTAATCCCGATGAGCCACAGCATTAACTACTGCTTCTCGAATAGCTTCTTCAGGATATTCCGGAATATCCCGCCGATACAGCCCTTCGATCAAACTGCTTTTTCGAATAGTGGCTAAAACGTGGTTAACCGCTCCTTCAACCATTTCAGGGATTGTTCCTTCGAATTTACGGTTATCTAAAAACCGTTCACCGCGCGGTGTCTTCTCGGTCTCGGTTGTACCGTAGTATTGAAGAAATGTCATAACCAACTGCTGTTCAAATTCCTGCGGATATTTACCAAACATCAGTAAACCAGCCAATGTCGGACGAAGTATACCATCCACTTCTCGAATAATTCTAATTTGCTTTAGTACTTCCTCGAATGGGTGGGATAAATAGTTTGCTCCAGGGCGAGTGTTCCTCAATGTTGTGAGGAAGCTTTCCAATTTCGCTCGATTCAGGTTTTCTAAGGTAGCATCACGGACAATATCTTCATCATAGGTCGGCTGAGTGCGTCCACTTGTGTATCCAAATATTTCATAATCAGTCATCTTACGGTTTGTATTCCCCAGACGAATGTATGCGCCATTTTTCAAGCCAGCAGGTTTATAGAAACATGGTTTTTGATCTGTAGGAAGTTCTGAAACCTCAACAACGACCACTGTTTTGTTATTGATATCTTCGACAGTAAATTCAGGCCGTAAAGGAGGCTCCATTTCAGAGGATGCAAGGTCACTCATTTCTCTTTGAAGCTGATCTGCATTGCCAACACCAACGACATTAAAACCTTGCTTTTCGTCCACTCCAAACAACATGACACCCCCGCCTGAACGGTTGGCAAATGCAGAGAGTGATGCAAACAGTCGCTTCGGTGTTCCACCTCGGGCTGATTTTACTTCAACATCGTCTAGTTCACTTTGGTGTCGCTGGACTTCAGCGATCAGTTCAAAAAGTTCCTCTCGAGTCAATCATCCACCTCTTCAGTTTCTTTTCCCCCAAGACCCATGCGGTACTTGATAAAATAGGAACCCGTCCCCAATTGTTTTTTACTTAATTCCGAAATCTGAAATCCCTGCCTGCCGCAGGCACGCTCCGCACGAACCTCTCCAAGGTTTGTTAAGTAGCCCAGGACGTTCATAGGCAACTATGATAGGTTTGAACCACGTCCCAGCTACCTCTTTCCTGAGACTTCACCCAACTATTTCCTCAAATTCTAAACAAAAAGAATTCTTCTTAATCTTTGCCTGAAAAATTGGAATGGCCACTGGGCGACTCTTGATTACCGAAATAATTCTATCTTTATTTTCTTGTTTGATTCGACATCCCAAAATTACTACACTAATAATCCCGCTATCAATCAACAAGGTCTTGTTTGCACCGTCATACCAGATTATTCTATGCTCATTTTCGTATTTCCACTCAATTGACTTTCTCCAGAATAGCATTGTTATCTTCTCGTGCTCATCCGTCTTATAAACATTTATGATAGGATAATCTTCTTTATATTCGACTTCTCCTAAATCTAAGGAATAATCAGAATTAACAAAATGTGTAAGCTTCTCTTTATCAAAGCCAATACAGAATCCTTCATGGGATTGTGAATAATGTGCCCAAGATAGAATGCTACTACAATTTCCACTCATCGAGAAAATGCCAATCTTATTGCCCCTCAATTCTTGTAGAATATCTTCCTGCCATTTTATGATTTTCTTTATCCCTTCCGGTGTGCGACACTCACCATAAAGATCGAGTGCTCGCTTTGCTGCTTTACTGTCCGAAATTTGTGTGTTTTCACTCTTAAAACGATCGGTCCAATACTTAATAAATTCCTCACGAGTGAACTCATCATAATGAAAAGGGAAATTGCTATCAAAAGGGTCATTAAATAAATTGGGAGATGGAAAAAACAATTCATTGTGTGACAGCATTCTTGTATGATCCTTATCGCCCGAATAAAGAAAGCTGCGGTATTTAAAAAGAAAATTCACTCCGTCGAACAAGCAACACATCCTTTCAAGTTACCTGGGTTTGTGGATTTACGTGTTATTCAATAGCTCCAATTTTCATGAGCCAAAGGAGCATGGTTTAGCATGTCACGCCAAACCCGCCATCTTGGTAAAAGTTTTTCCAGGACCGTCGTAAACCGGTCATTATGATGTCGCTCCAAAAGGTGGATCAATTCATGAACAACGATATACTCAAGGCACTGCACCGGCTTTTTTACCAGTTCGAGATTCAGCCAGACGCGGCGTGCGTTGGCGTTGCAAGCGCCCCACTTGGTTTTCATTCTCTTTACGCCCCAATCCGCAACCTGAACCCCCAACCTGTCTTGCCATTTTTCAATTAGAGGGGGGATCAATGTCTTTAACCGTTGACGATACCAACGTTGCAGTGCGAGCTCGCGGCCCTTACACGTTGCATCAGGTCTCATATGAAGTTCTATGATTTTGTTATTGCGTATTGTGACACTTGCTGCCCCGTCATGGTTGACGACA
>VGRY01000104.1 GCA_016875195.1 Deltaproteobacteria bacterium | reverse complement strand
CATGCTGATCGTATTCGCTGATATAACCACCCTCTCTCATAATGAAAAGACCCATCTTCAAAAGAGAATAGCCCCTCTCTCCTATGACCTTAATATTCTTTTTGGGTCGTGGTGGACGATAGCCTTCTGCGACAAGATCAAGAACAGTCCGTTTAGCGTCATGGAGGAGATAATCTTTGTTAATTGTGATTTTATCAGTCGGTCTCATAAAACCGAATTGCTGTGCCTCTCTTGCACTGGTTGCTACCTTGCCCATGGCGACTGTCTCGAAAGCTTTTCGGACGAACGGAAGCAATTCTACGTCCGTGACTCCCGGTGGAATACCTTCTGAACAACGGAGCAGCATCTCTTTAGTCCCGCCGCCTGCTGGAATGAGACCCACCCCAACTTCGACGAGGCCCATATAGGTTTCAGCCGCTGGCCGCACTCTGGCGCAGGCAAGACAAACTTCACACCCTCCTGCAAGCGTCATCCCGAAGGGAGCAGCCACTACGGGTTTCTCAAAATATTTGACAGCCATCAACACATCCTGAAAAGCCTTGACCATCATATCAATATCATCCCAGTTCTCATCCTGGATTTCAAAGAGCATGAGCATCAGGTTTGCCCCTACAGAGAAGTTTTCGCTCTGGTTCCCGACCACCAGGCCATCGAATTTTTTCTCGACCTCTTGCAGGGAGTCCCTGATCATCTGAACCGTATCTGCCCCGATGGAGTTCATCTTCGAATGGAACTCAAGGCAGGCAACCCCATCGCCTAAATCAATGAGGCTCGCTCCGGGATTCGAAAGTAAAGTCTTCTTCCTCTCCTTCAGGCTGGGTAAAAGAATAATCTCCGGTTTTTCTTCAATCCCCTGGTATTGACTACTTCCAAGGTCAAAGTAGGAGACATGCCCCTCCTTTCTCTCATAAAAGGAGGAATACCCCTTGCTGAGGAGTTTTCCCACGAGCGGAGGAATGGTCTCTCCTTCCTTTTCCATTCTTTTGACCGATGATTGCAGGCCGATGGCATCCCATTGCTCGAACGGCCCAAGCTCCCAGTTATATCCCCATCTCATCGCCCGATCGATATTGACAATATCATCGGAAACTTCGGGAATCCTCTCTGCCGCGTAGAGGAAGGTTTTTTTCAAGATCTTCCAGGCAAGCTGGCCTCCTCGATCCGGACTCGTGACCATGGTCTTAATCCGTTCTCTAACATCCTCAATATTTTTGCTTGCCTCCACTGAAGGAAAGCTGGCCTTCTTTTGAGGTCTGTATTCAACTTTCTCATAATCTAAAACCAGAGTTTCGTCTTTTCCCTCCCCTTTCACCCTTTTATAAAAACCTTGCTTGGTCTTCTGACCCAACCACTGGTTCTTAATCATCTGTTCGATAAAGGGAGAAGGCTTGAAAAAGTCTCTTTCTTTGCCTTCTGGGAGGGTGTCATAGAGATTTTTAGAAACATGGGACATGACATCGAGTCCAACCAAGTCAGCAAGTTTGAACGTCGCCAACTTCGTTCTTCCTATGGCAGGCCCGGTGATCTGATCGATCTCTTCAATCAGATAGCCATCCTCGATCGCAGTTCTCATGGTCACGGCGCCCGCAAACGCTCCAATGCGGTTTCCGATGAAGTTAGGTGTATCCTTGGCATAAACCACGCCTTTTCCTAAAATCTTTTCACCCACCTCAGCCATCTGTTTGACGACATCCTTTGACGTGGATCGAGCAGGGATGATCTCCAGAAGTTTCATGTAACGGGGTGGATTGAAGAAGTGAGTTCCCAAAAAACGCTCTTCAAAGCCTCCCGGGAAACCCTCGCACATCTTCTGAATGGAGATGCCCGAGGTATTCGAACTGACCACCGTTCCTTCTTTCAAAAAGGGGATCAGTTTTTTAAAGAGTTCCCTTTTGACATTTAAATTTTCAAGGACCACTTCAATGATCCAATCGGCATCCGAGACCCAGGAGAGGTGATCCTCGAAGTTTCCCACGGTTAATAGTTCAGCTTCCTCTTTCAGGTAGAGGGGGGCCGGCCGCGCCTCCTGAACATTCTTCTTCCCCTGAACAGCAAATCGGTTCCTGAATTCGAGACTTTCAGGAGTCAACCCTTTCTTCTTCTCCGCATCCGTCATTTGCGGTGGGACAATATCGAGAAGATAGGAAGGAATCCCTACATTGGCAAGATGGGCCGCAATCGTACTTCCCATCACACCCGCTCCCAAAACTGCTGCTTTTCTGATTCTCTTCTTCATGGCTCAACCCCTTTTCTTTAAATTAAAAGATTTGGTTAATAGGTTGTGGTGACGAAACCCGTGACATACAATGAACCATGGACAACGTACAATGAACAAAAAATAATATTATGTTCATCGTGTATCGTTTAACGTTCATGGTCCTAAAGCGATACGGGCATCCTTGCCGTTGCCGTTAGACTGACCTACTTTTTTTAAGAAATGCTTGGATCGTATTCTTCTTGGAGATTTGACCTCCGGTAATAAAACGGAACCGGTCGCCGGGCCCGAGGAGTTTCTTTTGAATCTCCTGAGGGGACAGCCCTTCTTTCAATCCTTCCTCAACTTTTTTACGAAGATTCTCTAAGAAATCGATCTTTTGCTTAATGGATTCCCTCGGGCTTTCGATTGCACCACTGAAAGAACAGAACATTTTGCGAGGCTTAAGAGCGGCAACTCTTTTCAGGGAATCGAGGAGCGCATGAATATCTTCATCCTCTCTCGTATATCGAATCTCTTTGTCGAGAAACAGATCCCCTGAAAACAACCAACCCTCATTAGGTTCATAGAGGCAGATATGGTCGTCCGAATGACCGGGGGTTGGAATGACCAAAAACCTATAATTTTTGGTTGGGATTTCTGAATCCACCTGGGCCGTCTCCCAGGAAGGAGGTACTCCCCAGACAAAGCGCCGGTAAAGTCTGATCCACCTGGAGGGAGAATTCATATAGGAGGTTGCTCTGGGATGGGCAAGGGGAACAATGCCATATTTCTTGGTGAACCAGAAATTGTTTCCCGTATGGTCCTCGTGGTGATGGGTATTGACTACGGCATTAAGCATTGGCAACTCGTCACAGACTTTTAAAAAGTCTTCCTTGCAGCGCGCAAAACCTGTATCAATGAGAAGCCCATCCACATAATAGGCAACAACCTTAAAGAGGGGAATACCCGCAAATCGGCTTGTCATATGAATTGAACTAACAAAGCCATTTTTTTCAAGGCGTATTGAAGACTGGCTCATGGACTATCTCGAAACAACTCCATTAGTAATAAAAAGGATCAGCTCGTTGATCGAGTTCATAACAGAAGAATTTTGAACATTTCCCCTGCCATAAGTGAAACCTTTAAACAACAGGAAAAGGCAGTGTCCCACAACCTTCTCATCCATCTTTCTGAAAGTCTCCTTTTCCACTCCCTCTTTCAGAATGGAGGTGAAAATTTCCTCTATTCCCTCCTCAATGACATGGGGTTTCTCTTTTAAGAAAGGGGTATAGAAGCCTGATTCGTCATTCAAGACATTGAAGATGAACGGATTTTGATCGAGATATTTCTTGGCTAATCGGATGTAGGTCTGGAGTTTTTCTGTGGGCTCGGAAATTTTGCTGATCTGATTAAGAATGGCCTTTCTGACGGATAAGGCCTCAAACATCAAAAGTTCTTCAAGAATCTTCTCCTTATTTTGGAATTCCTGGTAAAGGGTGCGCTTTGAAATGCTGGAGTCCTTGGCGATTTCATCAACCGTCGTTTTGGTGAAACCAAACCGTTCAAACCTCTTTTTTGCAAGGTTCAGGATGAGCGCCCTTTTTTCCGATTCCATTGCACCCAGAAAACTAATTTAGTTTTTCGTTTTCTTATCACATTCCTAAATTCATGTCAAGCCATTTTTTCGATACTCTTAAAGGACGAGCGAGAACGAATATATAAGAAAAAATCTTAATAATCTTAATAGATTGAAACACATTAAAATAGGCTTTAAATGGGTTTATTAACAATTATTTTCTTCTGTACCCCAAGAAATTTTAGTGGTCATTGATCTGTCTAATTACAGAAAGGCAATAAATTAAATCATCTTATCAGGAAACTAATTTAAACAATTAGTTTCTTCTTATTGCTTGACACTGTCCATTCATACCCATATAATCTTTCCATCAATAGAAGAAACCTAAAAAATATTATTATCCTAATAAGCTATGGAGAAACAGTATGAATTACTATGCATTGATTTATTATGTGGTTGAGGATTATGTTGCACGGAGGGCCGCCTATCGCGATGAACACCTTCGGCTTGGACGGGAAGCGAACCGCCGGGGAGAATTGATCCTTGGCGGGGCATTGGGCGATCCCGTTGACAAAGCGCTTTTGGTGTTCCGTGTACTGGACATATCTGTCGTTGAAGAGTTCGTACGAAACGACCCCTATGTCAAGAATGGACTGGTCACCCGCTGGGAAATCCAACCCTGGGCTGTCGTCATCGGTAATGAACTTGTTGAAACTCTTAGAAACTAGAATTAGTTATGAAAATCAGAATTTGACTACATAGACAATGTCAAATAGGCAGGTAACTTCTTCCTGTAATGGTGAATTTTGGATTTTTCACAAGCATGCTACATTAGCAGTGCAAATGCGCAAACGCTCGGCTCGTATTGCTACTTAGACCCTTTTGGTTTTCGGACGGCCATTGACAAAAGACGTATATTTGTGATACGAATATACGTCAGGAGGTAAAAGATATGGCAACGAAACTGACTTTACGGCTCGACGAAAATATCATCCGTAATGCCAAGCACGCCGCGCGAGTGAGAGGCGTGAGCCTGTCCCAAATGGTGTCTGGCTATTTTCAGGCCGTCTCCACAGGAAAGAGGGGCAAGATAGAAGCTACGCCCGTACTCGCGGAAATCTCCGGCGTGCTCCGTCCGAAGACCGACGCGAAAAAGCTCCTTGGAAACTACCGTAAGCACGTCGTGGAGAAATATCGGTGAAAGCGGTCCTGTGCGACATCAATTTCATCCTGGACATCTTCCTCAAGCGTGAACCTTTCTACGTGTCCGCAGCCCGCATATTCGCCATGATTGAGGCGAACCAATTGAAAGGGTTCTTGTGCGCAAGCAGCTTCCCCACCCTCTTTTATATCCTGGTGAAGGAGCTGAAACGGGACAAGGCAATGAAGATACTGGAGAAGGTCCGGATCGTTTTCCGCGTCGCTGCCGTGGACGAAAAGGTGATAGACTTGTCCCTCGCATCCGATTTCAGGGATTTCGAGGATGCCGAGCAGTACTATTCGGCGGTCAATGCCAGAGCGGACTGCCTTGTTACAAGGAACAAAGCGGACTACCTTGCCGACACTCTCCCAATCATGACACCGGAAGAATTCATCGCGACGATGGCCGCCTAACGTGCTCCTCCGCACATTGCGATAGAGAAGTCATAGCACATCGGTTTATAGGTGCTATGAGCGAATAGGGGCTGAGTTCTAGTAGAACGAAAATACAGGATCGTCGCCCCCAAAATACAGTACTCTCCCCATTTTCAAATCCCAAAAATATTGAAAAAAAGATAGGAACATTGGTTACCTTCCCAGGAAGGCACAAGGGGGGCACGGAAGGGACACCGCCATCTGCTCCCTTTGCAATGGAAATGGAGAAATTTTAATAAGAGCTTGCATGCCACCTTTGTAGGTGCTATACGCTATAAAGATCATCTTGACACTGTCGGTCAACTTAAATTCTGGCTGGGACAGATTAGTAGAAATAGGTTCTAAACAACTTGCTTTTGGCAAAGCCCCGACTCATGTGGGGCTTTGCCAAGCTAAAACGTTACCTATTCTCTCTCCACCTGGATAATCGCTCCTTCGCCTTGGGCCAATCCTCCGCAAATGGAAGCGACTCCAATTCCTCCACCTCTTCTTTGTAATTCATAGATCATGGTCAGAAGGATTCTTGCACCACTTGCGCCAACCGGATGGCCCATGGCAATGGCTCCACCATTCACATTCGTCTTCTCTAAGATTGATTTCATCTTTTCAGGATCGCCGTTGGCCAAAATCTTTGCGTTAACCAGGGGCATAGCAGCAAAAGCTTCATTGACTTCGATCAAATCTATCTGGTCGATGCTAAGTCCGTTTTTTTTCAGAACCTTCTGGATGGTGAATCCCGGAATGGCCGCAATCAATCTGGGAGTGGTGGCGGTCGCTATCATCGAAACGATCTTTGCCA
>VGRY01000103.1 GCA_016875195.1 Deltaproteobacteria bacterium | reverse complement strand
GCTACAAATTTTTCTCCCCGTCTCCCCATCCCTTCATCATAAATATTCTTTGACGCCCCGAAATGTTTTGCGGTGGAGTTCACAGACGCCAAATCTCTCAATGGCCTTCCGGTGTTCTTCTGTCCCGTAGCCTTTATGTTTCGCAAAATTATATTGCGGATATTGTTGATGGCAATCCAGCATCATCCGGTCCCGGGTCACTTTGGCCACAATGGATGCAGCCGCAATGGAGTTGCAAATCCGGTCACCTTTACGGATGGGCTTCTGGGGAAGCGTGGAAGGGATAGATTGATTCCCATCGATCAGAATAAAATCAGGCGACAGGGGAAGGCTCTCGACAGCGAGGACCATCGCTTTCAATGCAGCCTGGAGAATATTGAGGAGATCGATCTCTTCTGCATAGATGGTTCCGATGCCCACTCCTACGGCTTTTGAAAGGATGACCTCATGGAGCTCTTCTCTTTTTTTGGAAGGAATCTGTTTGGAATCGAAAAGTTTCTGACCGATGCCCTCTTCCGGAAGGATGACCGCTGCTGCCACGACCGGTCCAGCAAGAGGACCTCTTCCCGCTTCATCCACACCGGCAATCCGCTGATAGCCCCGGCCATAGTACAACTTTTCAAAGTAGTCCATGGGCTGGGCCGGAAGAGATGGGAAAAGCATAGTAAAACCGATTGGAACGATGGAATGGTGGAATATTGGGTTTTTTAAAATTTAATATTTCTTCCCATCACACCAAAATTCCACTATTCCAATATTCCGGTTAATTCTCTTGTTTCTTTTCTCCTCGGATCCTGGCCGCCTTGCCTTTCAGGCCTCTCAGATAAAACAGTTTGGCCCGTCTCACTTTCCCGCGGCTGATCACATCGACCCGGTCGATTCTGGGAGAATGCATGGGAAAGATTCTCTCGACTCCGATTCCATAAGAGATTTTTCTCACGGCGAAGGAGGATCGAATTCCTCCTCCTTTCTTCCCGATCACTACTCCCTCAAAGGGCTGGATTCTTTCTTTCTCACCCTCAACGATCTTCACGTGGACCCGGACGGTATCGCCCACCTTGAACGGAGCGAGGTCCGTCCGAAACTGTTCTCTTTCAATCAACTCTAACGTATTCATCTGACTCTCCTTTGGAAAAATAAGTTCGGAGTTCGGAGTATTGAGTTCCGAGAATTAGAAGAGTGACTCCGAACTACGAACTCATTACTCCGAACTATTTATTCGATCACCTAACAGCCGGTCCAAAATAATGGCAACGGCTGAGCGAACTGAGAGGTGATTATAACCTTTTCCTTCGACAGGTGCCAGCACATAGTCCGAACTGTCTTTGACCTCCTGCGTTAAACCCCATCCGGTCCCAAACAGGAGGAAAAACGGCGTTTCCTCATCTTTTAAGAGCCCTCGCAATTCATCATAGCCAATCGAATCGGGGTGAGGCGAGGCTCCTGTGGCCACCCTCTTCGGTCTCCTCTGATGGAGCCGTGAGATTTCCTGATCCGCCTCATCGATACTCCGGGATACCCTGACCAGGGAGAGGGATTCCTTTCTCGTAGGATTGTAAGCGGCGCCTTCGCCATCCCTCCAATGGCTGATGATCCTTTCTACCAACTCCACCTGGCTTTCAAGGGGAGTGATGATGAAAAATCCCCCCAGTCCGAATGTTCTTGCACAGCGTGAAATATCGTGAATATCAAAGTTGGTCACAGCCGTTGTAACCACTTCTCTTCTTCGATCATACACAGGATGGTGAACCAACCCGATATAAAGGTTAGAGGACATTGTCTTAAAGATAAGGGGATCGTTTTACGGCAACGGTAAGGATGCCCGTATCGTTCATAAAAGGTTACGTTTAAAATCTCTTAATTCTTTACTCGTATAATCGTAACCCCCCTTCATCCCCCCTTAAACTAAGGGGGGAATATAGGGGGGTTATCAATCCTCATCGTTCATGGGTGATACCCCATCATCACGATTTGTTTTGAATGATCTCTTCCAAAATCTTTTTATCTTCTTCAGAGAGAGAGGCTTTGTTTAATAGCTCCGGCCTTCTCAACCATGTTCGTCGCAAAGACTCTTCCCTCCTCCAGAGGGAGATGGCCTGATGGTTTCCTGAAAGCAGGACCTCTGGAACCTCATGGTTCCTGAAACTTGCCGGCCGGGTGTACTGTGGATATTCTAACAAAGAGCCAAAGAAGGAATCTTCTTCTGCTGACTTATCCGATCCCAACACTCCGGGCACAAGTCTTGAGACTGTATCGATCAGAACCATAGCGGCCAACTCTCCGCCGGTCAGGACATAATCCCCGATCGATATCTCCTCATCGACAAAGAGTTGCCTCACCCTCTCATCCACCCCCTCATATCTGCCACAGAGGAGGATAAGGTGTGACCGGGATGAAAGTTCCTTGATAATCTCCTGATTTAACGGCTTTCCTTCAGGGGTCAGGTAAACCGTCCACGCAGAGGGGTTTTCCATTTTTACCTGTTCAATGGCACGGGCAATCGGCTCAACTTTCATCACCATCCCCTGCCCCCCTCCATAGGGAGCATCATCAACAACCTGGTGTTTATCCAGCGCAAAGTCCCGGATGTTGATCGTCCTCACCTCGATGAGCCCTTTTTCAATCGCTTTGGCCAGGATGCTCTCCTGAAACGGAGAAGAGAACATTTCCGGGAAAAGGGTGAGGATATCAAATCTCATCTTCCTCCTCCCACAGTCCTTCCATCCGTCCCACCTGGATCACCCTTCTTTTACAATCAACCTTCTGAATCACCTGATCAATGGCCGGCAGAAAGATTTCTCCCCTCTTTCCTGTGACGATGTAAACATCATTGGCTCCTGTGGGAACAATTCTCTTTACCGTCCCGATCCTTCTACCCCTCTCTGTCTCCACCGCCATCCCCAAAATCTCAAACCAGTAATACTCTCCCTCCTCAAGCTTAGGGAGGTCTTCCCTGCGCACAAGGATCTCCTTACCGATGAGACCCTCTGTCTCATCGATCCTTTCAATTCCTTTCAATCTCAGAATGAGGCGTGGTGGCTGTGGGGTGACTTCCAGGACTTTAAAGGACTCCGGTCTTCCTGAGTTGTCCCTGATGAAAATCTCCTGATAAAGGGTGAAGCGATCGGGGTCTCCCCCGAAATATTCTACTTTGACCTTCCCCCTCACCCCATGGGGCTTGACCACCCTCCCGATCGGGCAAAGAGTTTGCTCCATGGGTCGCTATTCAATGATTTCCAGGACAGAGCGTTTACCCAGATTGGCCGAGGCCGCTCCCAGGATCACGCGGATGGCCCTTGCCGTTCTGCCCTGTTTTCCAATCACTTTTCCCAGATCATCTTTTGCTACGTAAAGCTCGATGACCGAGGTCTTCTCCCCTTCGACTTCAGAAACTCTGACTTGCTCCGGATGGTCGACCAATGCCTTGGCGATAAACTCGATCAACTCCTTTGTCGTCATCGTTCCACCTCCAATTCGATGAATCGTCCTCGGAGAGACCCTTTGAAAGCCGTTTTGGGAGAAAAAGCATTCTTCTCTTACTTGCCCCGTTTAGAAATTATCCCCCGTTGCACTTGAAAGAGATACTATTACAAACGCATTAAATAAATTGTCATTGCGAGGAGTGGAACGACGAAGCAATCCCTTGAAAAACGAGATTGCCACGCCCTTTGGGCTCGCAATGACATGTAAAAGGATTTAATGCGTTTGTATTAATTAGAATCATCCCAGCAGGGTTTAACCTCCCGAAATTTCTAACGGGGGTTCGCTTCCCCCAGCTTTTTTGTCACACCTGACCGAATCAGAAGCTGACGGACAGTCTGGGTGGGCTGGGCTCCCTTCTTGAGCCAGCCAATCGCCTTCTCTTCCTTAATTCGGATTTCTGCCGGATCTTTCCCGGGATCGTAAGTCCCCACCTGTTCGATAAACCTCCCATCTCTGGGAGAACGGGTGTCTGCTACCACAATCCGATAAAAAGGCTTCTTCTTCCCACCAAATCTCATCAATCTTATCGATGCCGCCATATTGCCTTGGATCACCTCCTTCGTTTAAACATGAAATACGAATTTCGAATATCGAAATCCGAAACAGGTCTAAATAGAAACTTCAAATCAAAAACTATTTTAATTTGTTTAGGTCATTTGTGATTTGAAAATTCGTGCTTGTTTCGAATTTCGGATTTCGTGCTTCGAATTTTAATAGAAATAATACCTGATCAAGAAAAGAATGGTACCTGTCCTCTTCCCATTCCTTTTCCGCCCATTTTTGAAAACTGTTTCATCATCTTCCGGGCCTGTGCATATTGCTTTAGAAGTCGATTCACCTCCGGAACGGTGGTGCCGCTTCCTGTCGCAATTCTCAAGCGCCGGCTTCCGTTGATGATCGTGAAATTAGCTCGCTCTTTGACCGTCATGGAATTGATGATGGCCTCCACTCTCCCTAATTCCTTTTCATCTACCTGGAGACCTCCCATCCCTTTCATCTTTTTCGGAAGTCCGGGAATCATATTCAGAATCGATTCCAGCGATCCCATCTTCCGGATTTGCTGAAGCTGGTCCCGAAAATCCTCAAGCGTGAAAGAATCCTTGCGGATTTTCTTCTCTAATTCCTTAGCCTTCTTTTCATCAAAGGCGGCCTCTGCCTTCTCAATCAGGGTGAGGACATCGCCCATCCCCAGAATTCTTGAAACCATCCGCTCGGGATGAAAAACTTCGAGGGCATCGAGTTTCTCCCCCACGCCGATGAATTTGATCGGTTTCTGGGTCACCGCATTGATCGAAAGGGCTGCTCCTCCACGGGCATCCCC
This sequence comes from Deltaproteobacteria bacterium, assembly GCA_016875195.1. Classification (GTDB taxonomy): domain Bacteria; phylum Desulfobacterota; class BSN033; order BSN033; family UBA1163; genus RBG-16-49-23. The sequence goes on along the minus strand of VGRY01000103.1, from coordinate 2,039 downwards.
ATCCATTTTAGTCAGGATGATTCCATCAATCCCCAGCCGTTCATTAAAATTCTTCGCCACATTGACGGCATCCTGCCCTGTCATGGCGTCGGCTACGAAAATAACCTCTCTCGGCTTGATCTCGGTCTTGATCTCCCTCAGCTCAAGCATCAATGCTTCATCAATATGGAGCCTTCCGGCCGTATCGATGAGCATCACATCGTATCCCCCTTTCAGGGCTACGTCCTTTGCGTTGAGGCAGATATCGAGCGGCATCTGCGAAGGCCCTGGCCGATAGAAATCGATCTTCAGCTCCTCTCCCAATGTTTGTAGCTGGTCGATGGCAGCTGGCCGGTAGACGTCCGCAGGGATGAGATAGGGTCGTTTCTTCATCCCCTGGAAGTGACGCGCCAATTTGGCTGCGGTGGTTGTCTTTCCGCAACCGTGCAGGCCGACAAGCATGATCGGTACCGGAGGGCTTCCCGAAAGTTGAATCCTCTGCTCCTGGCCTCCCATGAGGGAAGTCATTTCCTCCTTTACAATCTTGATCAGCTGCTGTGCAGGTGTAAGGCTTGCCATGACGTCCTGGCCGATGGCCCTCCCCTGGACTGACTGCACAAAATCCTTCACCACTTTGAAATTGACATCCGCCTCCAGGAGCGCCACCCTGACCTCTTTGAGGGCCTCTTGGATATTCTCCTCGGTCAACTTCCCGTGGCCTCGAAGTTTCTTAAAAACGGCATCTAATTTGGATGAAAGATTGTCAAACATACATGAACTCAAAATTTTATAAGTTCTTTATTTTAATAACTTTTCCCCTGAATTGTCAAATATTGGATATTTAAGTTCATCCGGGAATTGAGTGGGTAACCTCCCCTTAGGTTACGAGACTGTGTCGCAATAGGGGTGGGGATAAGGATTTTTAGCATAGCAAATGAAAAAACTCTATCTGTCTCCATATCAATATGATACAATGCAGCCCAACAGAGGAGGTAACCCCATGGCCTATCGATATGGAGATCGTTTTCAACTCGGGCTGTTTCCACCCAGCATCGAAGACTATGTGGGGCCCAATGACCCTGTAAGAGCAACAAAGGGATCTTTGACCTCTCCATTGGTCACAAAGACTACTTTTTTGTCCACCGGAAGCGTTTGGTTGTTCCAGGTCTTGACCACCACCGCATTCAAGGGAATCGGTTCATAATCCTTCTTGGTCGTGTTGGCCTCTGAGCCCTGCGGGTTAAACCAATCACAACTCATCGGTCAACAAAAGCTCCCACACCGGCTCCATCTTGGGAATCGAACCAATCACCTTCATCAAATAGATCAACACCAATTGAAGAAAGGCAATATTCTGTCTCTCTTGCGTCTGGGGATCAAGATTCTCCAAAAGAGCAAAAACCTCGATTTGTCGCAAATAATGAAAGAAGAAATCAAACAAAGTGGCTTCATCCAACGTATAGACCGTATCCATCTCTTTACGACAAAATAAATGCCGGGCCACTTTTGAATCATCTCGCTCTGCCGTGTGCCAGAAGAGTCGCTCCATCAGGGTGTTTTGCATCTGCTCCCGCGTTGTCATAACCACAGGATACGCAGAAAAGAGTGTATTTTTCAAACCTGTAAATTCAAATAATATAATTACACCAATAAGATAGAATCTATTTTTAATGGCTTCAGGGCCGTAACTTCTTGCTCCATGACTCCCCCCCGGTCTTACTTCAATACAATGCTCTATCAACCCACATAAAGCCACTCAGAGGCTTTTCTGGCGGAACTCCAAATTAGGGACTCGAAATTTCAATGTCGCAGGTTTCTCAAAAAATTTTTTTTTCAATCCTTATATCGGAGTTCCAGCTTTTCCCCCGTTAGAAATCCCTGCCACCTTCAGGAAGGACAAGCCTAATTTTACTGGATGTAACAACTACCTTAACATTGATAATGATTAAAAGGCACCTCCTTGAAGCGAAGCAGAAACAAATCTGATATGCTTCAGGGAAAGAATCTCAATCTTAGCCCAGGAGGTGCCGTATGGAATTGTACTGTGGAATGGATTTGCA
>VGRY01000102.1 GCA_016875195.1 Deltaproteobacteria bacterium | reverse complement strand
TCATACTCCTCGACCAGAGGGCTAACTTCTTTCTCATAAATTTTTCGAACCTTCTTCTGAAAATCTTTTTGCTCGTCATTCAGTTCATAGAGCATATCAACTGTTTCCTCCTTCAAATAAAAACCTATTGAAATCTCAATAACCCCACCCAGCCTCCCCTTATATTAAGGGGAGGTGTGGAGGGGTTAAAAAGAGGGAATTGTCCCCAATATGAAACATTCCAATGCTAAATATTTCGAGGGCTGGTCTCTTTGCCCCCCTGGATTCCATTCTGCCATCGAAGAGGATCTTTATCCTTATCGGCCCCGATATTGTGGTTTTCTTTTTTCAATGAAGGCACGAGCGCCTTCTTTCATATCTTCTGTGGCGGTCAAATTAGCCCACAGTTCAGTCTCCAACTCCAACCCCTGTGGAATCGAAAGGTCCCTTGCCCGGTTGATCACCTTCTTTGCTGCAGCTATTCCCAATGGACCTTTCTCAATCATTCTTTCCGCCAGGCTGAAGCAGGCTTCCATACTCTTTCCCGGAGAGACAATCTTCTCTATAAGCCCAAGTGCAAGGGCATCTGTTGCGCTAATGATCTCCCCAGTGAAAACGAGCTCTTTCAATTTGCCCAGGGAGAGATGGAATAAAGAGCGAGCGATCCCTCCGTTTCCCGGGAAGACAGAAAGATTGACCTCTGGAAAACCGAATCTGGCGGTCTCCTCTGCGTATCGAATATCGCAGCAGAGCGCCAGTTCCAGCCCCCCTCCCAGGCAGAAGCCATGGATGGCCCCGATCACCGGCCACTGAAAATTTTCAACGATCGAGTAGATCTGGTGACTCCTGAAAAGGCGTCTTCTTGCTGTGTCCGGAGTCAATTCTAAAAAGGTCTTGATGTCAGCTCCAGCAGCAAAGGCTTTCTCTCCGGCACCGTGAAGAATGACGACTCTGATCTCCTGCCTCCGCTCATCAAGCTCTCTGAAAACTTCAGCGACGGCCTCTTTTGTGGCAGCATCCAGGGCATTCATCGGAGGATGATCCATGGTGACAATCGCAACCTGATCTTTGATTTCATAATAGGCAAGTTTTTGATCCATCTACTTCTCCTTTTTGCTTCCATCCGGATTATACTCATACCATCCCCGTCCGGTCTTTCGTCCGAGTTCTCCTAATTTCACTTTTCGCCTTAAGAGCTGGGGGGGATAATAGTGCGGATCCTTACTCTCCTCATAGATTGCAGTGAGTGCTCCATAAGAGACATCCAGACCCACCAGATCTCCTGTCTCAAGAGGGCCCATTCTCCTGCCAAATGCCAGACGGACACCCCGGTCGATATCCTCCACCGTTCCGATGCCCTGTTCCAAGAGGCGAATGGCCTCGATGTAACCCACAAGATTGATCCGATTGAGCAAAAAACCGGGCACATCGCTCTCAACCCGGATAGGTACTTTGCCGATGGCATTGACGAAATCGACGCCTACCTTCATAGTTTCTTCAGAGGTTCTCACCCCTTTGATCACTTCCACAACCTCCATCATGGGCACAGGGTTGAAAAAATGGAGGCCCAGAACCTTTTCCGGCCTTTTGCTTATAGCAGCGATCTCAGTAATCGGGATGGCGGATGTGTTGGTTGCGAATACTGTCTCAGGACCGCAAACTTCCTCCAGTTTCTTGAAGATTTCGTGTTTGATCTGCAATTTTTCAAAAACAGCCTCTATTGCCAGACTTGCTCCAGCTGCATTCTTCCAATCTGTGCCGATTTGAATTCGTCCCATGATCGTTTCCAGAGGTTCTTTCAATTTCCCCTTTTCAATCAACTTGGATACGGACCAGGAAATATTTTTCAAGCCCCGATTCAAGATCTCCTGATCGATGTCCATCAGGGAAACCTGTATCCCAGACTGAGCGCAGACCTGAGCAATACCACTTCCCATCAATCCCCCACCAACGATCAGCACTTTAGAAATAGCCATCTGTTCCTCCTGCAGTTATTAAAGTCCCAAAATCGTCTATACATAACCCCACCTAACCTCCCCTTAAGATAAGGGGAGGGATAAACCCCCTCTTGGCTTAAGAGGGGGGAGGGGGAGTTATCGCAAGATCAAAACGGATACTTTCCGGCCTTGATTGTATAGTCTGCGATTTTCCGTCTCAGAGCGATCGTATTCACAGGAGTGAAGCGAGTCAATTTTTTAAGAGCGGAAAGCTGTGTCCTGAGTATATCTCCCTCTGCAATTCCCGCAAAACCTCTTTTGGCAAAAATATCTAGCCGGTCAAAGGCATCATTGACAAAGACTTTGACCATGGCCACCTTAATTTCACTTTTCTCATCTCCATACTTCTCCATGGTCTTCATTGCACGGAGAAGGCCGCTCTCCATGGCGTAAACCTGAATCACCATATCGCTGATCAATCCCAAGAGCTCCTGTTCCTCCGCCAATTTCATCATATACTTCTGCACAGCTGCACCGGTGACCAGGAGGCTGATCTTTTTTGCTATATCGACCATCTCCTGCTGTAAGGTCAGTTTTCCATCATCACTCTCTATCTTGGGCCGAAGGGTGAGAAGTTCCCCCGCAAGTTTTTGAGCTGCCGCGAGTATGGGAAGGCGGTTCTTCATGGCCCGTTTGGTCAGCATGTCCACAATCAACAGGCGATTGATCTCATTCGTCCCTTCCCAGATCCTATTGATCCGGGCGTCTCTGTAGCCCCGCTCCACTGGATAGTCATGAATATATCCATACCCTCCATGGATCTGGACCGCTTCATCCACAATATAGCCTGCCATCTCCGAGCAGAAAATCTTATTGATGGAATCTTCAATGTTATACTCTTCGATCCCGTTCGCCATCTGCATTCCCACATCCGCGGCATGGCGGTCAATCCGCTGTAGAATCAGTTCGGTCAACCCTCCTGTCCGGTAAACCATGCTTTCCATGATATAGGCCTGGATCGCCATCTCTGCGATCTTATGTTTGATCAAACCGAATTCGGCGATCGGTTTTCCAAACTGGACCCTCTTTTTCGCATAGGAGACAGCCTCCTGCATGGCCCTCTTGCACCCTCCGACAGCGCCTGCGCCCAGAGCGAAACGCCCCATGTTGAGGACGTTGAGAGCCACAACGTGACCTTTTCCAATCTCTCCGAGGAGGTTCTCCACGGGGACTTTGACATCAGAGAAGATGACGCTTCGTGTGGAGGAACCCTTTACTCCCATCTTATTCTCTTCCTCGTCAACCGAGACTCCTTCGTATTTTTTCTCGACGATGAATGCGGTAAATTTAGTTCCATCCACTTTGGCATAGGTTGTGAACATATCAGCAATTCCAGCATTGGTGATGAATTGTTTCTGGCCATTCAAAATATAATATTTCCCATCCGGACTGAGCGTTGCCGTTGTCTTTGCATTTAAGGCGTCTGAGCCTGCCTCGGACTCGGTCAGGGCATAGGCGCCGATGAACTCTCCTGTGGCGAGTTTGGGAAGATAACGTTTCTTCTGGTCAGGGGTGCCGAAAAAGATGATGGGCAGAGAACCGATTCCAGTCTGAGTCCCGAAGGTGGACATAAACGAGCCTCCAGCCTGGGCCATCTTCTCCCAGAGGAGGAGAGAGCTGATCTTGTCCAGGTCCTGCCCTCCGTACTCCTCAGGAATGTCTGCTGCGAGGAATCCCAACTCCCCGGCTTTTTTGAGCAGGCGGACAAGAACCCCTTCTTTTTTCTCTTCAATCTCTTCACTGACGGGGTGAATTTCGCCTTCTACAAATTCGGTCACCGCCTTGGCGATCAAAAGTTGTTCTTCATTAAATTCCTCAGGGATAAAAACCTTCTGCGGTGAAATCGATTCGATCAGAAAAGAGCCCCCCTTGACGAATTCTTCCATGTTTGCCTCCTTTCAATTTTTCTTAAAATTAAAATTTTTTTACTACACCTATGCTCTCATGTCCAGAAAAATTTATCGGAATCATACAGGGATGGTCATGGAACGTTTAATTTCCCAGGCGGATTGCCCGTTTCAGGATTTTTCCGGTCGGACCTTTTAGGAGTTCTTGTACCAGATGAATCTTCCGGGGATATTTATAAGGTGCAACCTGTTCTTTAACAAATTGACGTAACTCCTCTGAAGTTGTTCGAGACCCCTGCCGTAGTGCGACAACAGCAGCGACCTCCTCACCTAATTCAGAGTCTGGAATGCCTATGACTGCAGCCTCTACCACATCCGGATGGGTGTAGAGAACTTCCTCTATCTCCCGGGGATACACATTGTATCCTCCCCGGATAATCATGTCCTTCTTTCGATCCACGATATAGATATATCCATCTTCATCCATCTTAGCCAGATCGCCCGTATGTAGCCATCCCCCTCGGATCGTTTCAGCAGTCGCTACGGGCTGGTTATGATATCCTTTCATCACCCCAGGTCCACGGATGATCAGCTCCCCAACTGCCCCTTGAGAGACATCTTCATCCTGATCGTTTACAATCCGGGCTTCAAAACCTGGAATGGGAAGACCAATGGATCCGGGCTTCGTTGGCCGGCCAAAGGGATTTTCGACACATACCGGAGAACACTCTGTCAGCCCATACCCTTCATAAATGGTCGTCTGGAAACGATCTTCAAACTGGTGAAGGACTTCCACTGGAAGAGAAGCTCCCCCTGAAACACAGAAACGAAGACTCGATCGCTTCGGATGACGAGAATCGGCTAATTTTGCCAGACGGTTGAAAACAGTGGGCACGGCAATCAGAATCGAACTCTTCTCCTCCTCAATGGCGGAAAATAGCTCTTCAGCCTCGAAGTGGGGCCAGAGTTTAATGGTCAATCCCAGATAGATTGAAGCATTAAGAACACTGGTCTGTCCGTAGATATGGAAAAAGGGAAGGACGCCAAAGACCACATCCATAGGATCGGTGGATCGCATATTGGCTACGGTCATGGCGTTGTTGGCCATGCTGTAGTGAGTCAGCATGGCCCCTTTGGGAAGGCCTGTTGTACCGCTGGTGTAGATGATTGTCCAGGTGTCATCATCCCGAGTCTGAAAAACAGGGAAGGGGGTGTCTTCCTTGAAAAGCTCATCCAGAAGAATAAATCCGTGACCACGGCTTATTCCCTGGGCAATGCGCAGGTCTATCTTCGGCATTGCGCCCATCACCTGGGATGGGTGTTCCAGATAGCCCTTATGACCGATAAAAGCCCGCGCACCAGAATCTTTGAAGATATGATCGAGTTCTCCCTTTCGATAAAGGAAATTAACTGGCAGTACCACAGCCCCAACCTTTGCCAACGCATAATAGATGATGATCCACTCGATCGAATTCGGTATCATCAGAATGCAAACATCTCCGGACCGAAGCCCCGCATCAACGAAGCCATGAGATAAACGATCCACCTGTCTGTTTAATTCTTCATAGCTGATCGTGCGTTCCAGAAAACGAATTGCTGGATGTCCTGGGCAACGTGCAGCGCTTTCAATGAGGAGATTAGAAATGTTCATAACCCTGCCTTAGTTTACGAAACCTCTCCCTTGGGAATCGCCCGTCTCTTCTTTCCCAACCCAGGGATGAGGGGCGAAATCAGGAGGAATATGGCGATGATTAAAGAGGCTGCTGCCAGCGGCCTGACAAAGAAGATGGAGAAATCTCCCTGTGATATGATTAAGGACTTTCGCAAATTGTTCTCCATCAATGGTCCCAGTACAAAGGCTAACACCAGCGGCGCACCCTCATAACCAAACTTTTTCATCAAATACCCCATGACCCCGAAGATGAGCATAATATAGATATCGAAGACTGAATTCATGACCGTATAGACGCCGATCAGGCAGAAGAGGAGAATGAGGGGAAAGAGGATCTTATAGGGGACCTTGAGAACCTGGACCCAGATGGTGATCAGGGGGAGGTTGAGAATGAGAAGCATGATGTTCCCGATATACATACTGACGATGACTCCCCAGAAGACACCGGGATTCTGTTTCATCATTAAAGGACCAGGAGTGACGCCATGGATCATCAGGGCTCCCAGAAGCATGGCCATGATCACATTTGGGGGAATGCCAAGCGTCATGAGCGGGATGAAGGCACCTCCTGTTGCTGCGTTGTTGGCTGATTCCGGTCCAGCCACTCCTTCGATGGTGCCTGTCCCAAAACGTTCCGGGTGCTTGGATAGACGTTTTTCGACGGCATAAGAAATAAAAGACGAAATGACTGCTCCTCCTCCAGGTAGAATCCCTAAAAAGAAACCCAGGAGAGACCCTCTGGCAATAGGTCCTGTTGCGTCCTTCCAGTCTTTGGTTGTGGGGAGGAGTCCTTTGACTCTCGCCTTGAGGATATCTCTCTGAACGACTTGCTCAATATTGAGAAGGACTTCAGAGATTCCGAAGAGGCCCATCACGATCGGCACCAGTCCCACGCCGTCTATCAACTCCATCTTTCCAAAAGTAAAGCGTGGACGGGCATTGATCGAATCGAGGCCAACCAGTCCGAGAACGAGTCCGAAGGCAGCCATAATCAGTGCCTTTGGCATGGAGCCCTGGGCTAAGTAGATCAGGATGGTGAGGCCAAGAACCATGAGTGTAAAATATTTTCCGGAGGCCCGAAACGGAGCGCGAATTGAGACAGGGGAGGAGCCAAAAACATCAGACCGATGATGGAGAGCGTGCCGGCAATAAATGAACCGAAAGCAGCGATTCCCAATGCAGGGCCTGCGCGGCCTTGCCGGGCCATCCGGTATCCGTCAAGGCAGGTAACCACGGATGCCGCTTCCCCGGGTATGTTGACCAGAATGGATGTGGTCGAACCTCCATACATGGCTCCGTAATAGATTCCGGCGAGCATGATGATGGCTGCTTCGGGAGAGGCTTTGAAAGTCGTTGGAAGGAGCAAAGACATGGCGCCCACAGGCCCAATCCCGGGCAGGACGCCAACCAATGTTCCGATGAATACTCCAACGAAACAATAGAAGAGGTTCACGGGCTGAAGGGCAACCGAAAAACCAATTCCCAGATAATTCAAGAATTCCATATCTTATCCAATGCCCAGAAATCCTTTTGGAAGCGGACTCTTCAGCCAGAGATGGAATAGTCCGTATGCGGCAAATGTGCTGATGATAGCCCCCAGGATGGCCCATGACCATCTCTGTGGCTCGACAGCTTTAAAAAGGAAGATGAGCAGGAGGATGGTGCTCAGGATAAACCCCAGAGGGACAAATATGTAGGCATAAAGCATTAGGGCAACCAGGATGGAGACAACCTTTTTCCAACGGATTTCGGTCCACAG
>VGRY01000101.1 GCA_016875195.1 Deltaproteobacteria bacterium | reverse complement strand
GAGCCGGGTCCATCTGGTGGATCAACTGATAGATTCTCTGAGACTTAAACTGAGGGGTCATTCGCAGAAGCGTCTCCCGATGAGTAGGATCTTCAATCTTTTCCTTTCGGCCAAAACTTCTTCGATGCAAAGCAATCCGGTTTGCTTTGATCATTACTTCGAGGTGGTCAGGGTAGGCAAAGATCTCACAAGACCTCTCCGCATAGGAGGAAGGGACAGAATAGCGGTTGGTCTCAAACTCGACAAAACCCGTCTTCGTGACGGAGCCTAAGACGACCCGGTAAGGGCGGTAGGGAATGGCAGGAAGGGTCTTGAGTTTTTCTTCTTTTAAGGCATCGATGGGGGCCTTTTGAGTGGAGCGATGGATCCTCTGATTCCTTTCGATCCGCCAAAGACCGACTTTGCGATTCAGATCTTTGAGATCCTGGAAGGTGTTGACCCGCAGGAAATCTCGCAGATCCCGCAGCGCCCGTTCAATCCTTCCCTTCTCATTGGCCCGGTAAGGGTTGCACAGGTGAATGGAAAACCCGAAATGGCGGGCGAAATCCAAAAACTGGGCATTGAACTTGACTTGGGGACTTCGTTCGATCACCACCGTTTTGATATTGTCATACCGATGTCGATGGGCCACCCCTATCATCTCTCGATAAGCCTCCATATGGCCCTCCAGAAAGAACTCCAGATTCTGCCGGGGATAAAACCGCACATAGAGGTATCGGGAGTAGGCCAAAATCATTCCAAATCCGTAAGACACTCCCCAGGGCAGACGCTCCTCGATCCAATCGACTTGGGCCTCCTCTCCGGGCAGAAACGTCAGTTCATGGTAAGCCTGCCTCTTCTTCTGGCGATACCTCTGGGTCCAGACAGAGACGGTACCGTAACTGCCCTTAAATCCATAACTCCTTAGTCGTTCATAAACCTGAGAGGCCTTTAAGAAAGGATACTCCTGATACCACTGATCAATGAGTCGCTCGTAGGGCCGCAGCATCGAATCCGGGAAGGATCGCATGACTCGTTCATTGTGAATCACCCGGGCCACCGTTTTACGGGCCCTGCGGAGTTTGTTGGCAATCTGCCGAATACTCAACTTCTCCACGTCATACAGATGCTTGATCTGGTTCCAAAGCATCGGTTCCATGAGTCTCCTCCTTGGGTCCATCTCGCTCTCGATGGTCCCACTTTAAGGAAACTCTCTTCCCATGTCGATCTTGTCTTGTATCAGGCTCTATCCAAATCCATCGGCCACAAAGGTGCGCCGGCTCTGCCTCCGCAGCCGGATCTCGTCTTGTATCATCCCGTCTTTGTCACCCGGGATCACCAGAATCAGCCTCAGACAAGGCTTCAAGAGGGGTATCTTGTCTTGTATCATCCCCGGTCCCGATGTCTCCGAGGACTTCCTGCGCTCACGCCACTGCTTCACATAGGGATACCGCCCTTGAAAGTACCCCGGGTTGTTCTCAGACCACCGATGCTGAGCTACCCTTTTGCGCTTCCGCTTACACGGCTCCCGATGACACGCTTTCTGTCGTTCTCCCACTCTGGGGTCTGCTACAAAAAATTGCCCGCAAAACAAACACCTCTTCCCCAAGGATGTCCTCCTTCTTCTCAGAACTGAAAAGGATCATCCTATACCAAGAAAGGGTTATGCGATCTCTTGAAGAATTGGTTTAAGGAAATCTCAGGAAGAATTCGATGAGGTTGGCGATAAAGAATTTTAATATTCAAACCGACAACAACAATATCAGCATTTAGAGACTGTTTCCAGCATGGAAGTCAGAGGAGTGGTCCTGCATTGAAAATTCGGATTGACATTCCGAATTTTCAATGATATATTTGCTCCATGATTGACCGCCCTGCGTATCTCAACCAACTCTCCCGCTCTGTAAGACGCTCCCCTGTCACGGCCCTCGTTGGCCCAAGGCAGTGCGGTAAAACAACACTCGCCCATCTATTTGCGAAAGGAAAAACTGAGACCTTTTTTGATCTTGAATCCCAACTTGATTTAAATCGCCTTCAAAATCCGCAACTGATGCTTAGTCCCTTAAGAGGTCTCGTGATCATTGATGAAATTCAGGCGATGCCCGATCTATTCCGCGTGCTGCGAGTGCTGGTCGACCGCCCTGAAAATAAAGCTCGTTTTCTTATTCTGGGGAGTGCATCGCCCGACCTTGTTAAGAATGTTTCTGAGACTCTTGCTGGTCGTGTCGAGTTCGTGGAGCTCTCCGGTTTTGGTCTTCAGGAAACGGGAACAGACGCTTCCAATGTTCTCTGGCTAAGGGGTGGATTCCCCCGTTCTTTTCTCGCCCGGAGCGATGAAGATAGTCTCGCCTGGCGTGAGGGCTTTATTCAAACCTTCCTGGCTCGCGACATCCCCCAGCTCGGTATTTCAATTCCACCTGCAGCGATGCGTCGTTTCTGGACGATGTTAGCCCACTATCATGGTCAAACATGGAATGCTTCGGAGCTCAGCCGGTCCCTCGATCTGTCGGATAAAACGGTTAGATCTTATCTTGATATTCTCACCGGGACTTTTATGATCCGGCAACTTCAACCGTGGTATGAAAACCTCAGTAAACGTCAGGTCAAAGCACCCAAGATATACCTGCGTGATTCAGGCCTCCTTCACGCTTTGCTTAACCTCCCCGACTTTAAAGCTCTGCATGGATATCCCCGGATGGGGGCATCATGGGAGGGCTTTGCCATCGAACAGGTTTTACAGATCATTAAACCATCCCAAGCATTTTTCTGGGCTACCCATAGCGGTGCCGAGATTGATCTCTTTTTCATCCATCGCGGTCGCCGGTACGGAATTGAGTGCAAATTCAGCGAAACTCCAAAAATAACAAAATCGATGAACCAGGCTGTTGAAAGTTTGAACCTCGCCTATCTATGGATCATCTATCCCGGTAAACATTCCTATCCCCTTTCAAAGCAGATATCCGTCTGGCCTATGAAGGATATCACTACCTTACCAAAGGAACTCCGCTAAGCGTGAAGAGCAGAAGATCGAGTATACATTCCAAAATGTAAAGAGTAGCCTTGAATGCGCTGACTTCTGGGGTCAGCTACAATATTTAAATTTAGAGACTGTTGGTAGCCAGAAGATCAGAGAAGTGTTTAAAAGGAAAGACGTCAATCCCGTCCTCTGTTCGCAGAACCGGCCCTTGAGGATAGACGATGATCTGGCAACACAAAGTTTCGTTGAAGGGCTTTTAGCAGTTTTTTCAGCATGCTTAGATAATTATGTCGTCAATTTTCATTGAAAAATGACAACATTATAGTCATTTTTCTTCATAATATCTAACTTTTTGTCTGCCCCTTAAACTATTTGACCTATAATTGATCCACCTGCGTATCTCAATCAACTCTTCCGTGCTGCAAAATGATCCCCGAATAAGGAATCATGTACCCATTTTGTGTATCTCTTGGTTGACAAGCCTGGACCATTCTCTTTAAGATGGTGCCATGCCTTTTATTATCCTTCTCCTGATTCTTCTTTTTGCAAATCCATCCTTCAGCCAGACATCAAATGAGTCCAGTGATCAGGTCTGGGAAGTGGGGGATCGCCGATGGACGATCGAGGAGGAGCGGAAGTTTGAAAAGTGGGTGGAAGAAACGATCACAGAGGATTTTTTTATTACTTACAAAATTCCAACGGATTGCGCTGATGCTGTCTACGCGATTCGATGGATTTACGCCCGGATTGCTCGCATTCCTGCTGCAGCCACCACCAGAAATGGGGAATGCGTTGGCCATTGGTCTACGGATTGGAAACACCTTCCCACCCATCCGGAGTGGCATCAGGACAGGCGTTTCCGGGCTGTCCTGTTCTATCTTTTTCCAAGAACCTGGACAGGAACCCTGCCCCTCGATACATATCCTGTCCGCATCTCCATTGATTCAGTGACACCAGGAACGCTCTTTTTAGAGACAGAATCCCATACTGGGATGATCCGTCGTGTCTCTCTCGACGGAAGCCACGCTCATCCCCGCCAGACATGGGAATCTGCGCTTCCCGTAAAGATGCAAAAGTTGAGCATGAAATATTTCTTTTCAGGGAAACCAGAATTGAGAGCTGGCTCAGGACTTGTGAGATTTCGCTGGCCTGTTTCTGAAAACGGGGTTTGGAAATATCTTCCTGTCAGAGAGCAACCTTTTTATTCAGAGGAACAATATACCTCTGCTTTTTATAAAGGATATGCGGACTTTGTTGAGGCAGTGGCCAGGCGGATCGATCCAACCCAATATAGTCCTGAGGAGAAGTTGGTTAAGGTGTTGAGAACGCTCACCCATTTTCTGAGGGAAAGGGTCCCCATTGTTTTGAAAGGTTACCAGCAGTGTCAAAATGGGAGTTGTCCAGAAGCTTCCGAAGAGTGGGAGTTGCACATGACCTCCGGTCGCGACGGAATGATCATCTCTCTGATGGACCATCTCTCCCAGGTCATTGGATCAAAACGTCCTGACCAGGAGAAAGCTAAAAAGTTGATGGAGGCCATTTCGATCCAGATCTCAGAAAACCATTCGGTTTCGCTCTATCATGTCTACCAGAACCATCTCTGGTTTTCCTCTCATCCAGGGGACTCCATCGAAGCACGTTGGGGGTTAAAGAAATGTGAGATGATCCAGGCACAGACCCGCGCCACGAACCATTCCATAGCCTTTATTGAGAAGACCTACCGGAAGAAGGACCCGAAATATGCTGATTTTTCGATACGACAGCAGCGGCATATTCTCTCAAAGCTCTCCGAGGAGTGGAACAGGTCCGAATGCAAGGACCTGCCTCCAACACTAGTAAAAAAAGATTTGGTTCCTCCCCAGCCAGTTCTTCCTCGACCTAAGGAGTCGATGGAACCTCGCATGGATTCGAAGAAATGTGGGAAGATCCGCACGGAGATCCGGGCCACCCATGACTCCATTGCCTTTATTGAGAAGACTTATGGTATAAAGGATCCTGAATATGCTGATTTTTCAACTCGGCAACAACAACGTATCCTGGCTAAACTCAGGGAGGAGTGGGATAGCGCCGCCTGCAGATAAAGAACCGCCTCTCCAGAGAAAAAGAAGGGCACTAACCTACCATTTACCTCTAGAAGAACTAAACCGCTGCGCGGTAGACTTTAAAAATTCATCTTTTTGGCCAAAATAACCTATCCCTCGCACTTTATTCCATCAGGGTTTTTAGTCTCTTGTTGATCGAGTTGAATCTCCATACAATTTCCTTTGCCATACCGTCGGCATGAGTTGGCGGAAATCTAAATCAAAGGAGGTTGTATTATGGGAAAGTTAAGAGATCAGATGTTGGTAGACCTTCAGTTGAGCGGAGCCAAGCCAAGGACGCAAAAGACATACCTGAGAGAAGCTGAGAACCTGGCAAAATACTTTCACAAATCCCCGGAAGAATTGGGAGAAGACGAACTCAAGGAGTATCTGCTTTACCTGATGAAAGAGAGGCATCTTTCCGAGGGAACCTTTAGGTTCTATGTGGCTGGTCTTAAATTCTTATACCGAAAGACGCTAAAGCGCGAATGGGCGGTGGAAAAGATCAGGTATCCCCGGGCCAAGAGAAAACTTCCGGTGGTTCTGGATCTTACGGAGGTGGAGTCCCTCTTTTCAGTGACGAAGAATCTCAAGCACAAGACCATCCTGATGATGACATATTCTTCGGGATTGAGAGCGAGCGAAACAGCAAGCCTTAAGCTAACGGATATCGATAGTAAACGAATGATGGTCAGGGTCAGTCAAGGCAAGGGGGGCAAGGATCGTTACTCCATTTTGTCCCAAAGGGCTCTTGAGCATTTGAGACAATACTGGCGGAAATATCACCCCACGGAGTGGTTGTTTGAAGGGGCAAAAAAGGATGACCACATCACCACCCATTCTATCCAGTTAATGTTTTATGCTGCAAAAAAGCGTGCCGGCATCAGAAAACCAGCCAGCGTCCATACATTAAGGCACAGTTTCGCCACCCACCTGATTGAGGCGGGAACGAGTCTCCATCATGTCCAGATGCTTTTGGGCCACAGATCTCCCACAACGACCACTGTCTATCTGCATGTCAGTCGGCTGAACTTGGCCCAAGTCATCAGTCCCCTCGATCGAGCAGCCCAACAGATTTCGTAACCCACAAAGCGGATGCGAACCTCTGGCGGCCTTGAGGTTGCGGATATTTTCCGTCAACACGGCCCTGCCTATCGAGAATCCCATCGGTTGTCCCGCAATGATTTGCGGGTTATGCGCGCCATCGAGGTATGCAGAACCGCTGTCCTGGGTGGCCATAAGGATCAGTGCGACCACTGCGGCCATCTGGAGATCTCGTATAACTCCTGTAGGAACCGGCATTGCCCCAAATGCCAGACCTTACGGAAAGAGAAATGGATCGAGGCGCGCAGTGAGGACCTCCTGCCCATTGAATACTTCCATGTTGTCTTTACCCTTCCCTCAGAACTCAATCTCCTGGCTTTACGAAACCAGAGGGTCCTGTACGATCTGCTTTTTCGCTCTGCCTCCGAGACACTCACCCAACTCGCACAGGACCCGAAACATCTCGGGGCAACGATAGGAGTAATCGGTATTCTCCATACTTGGGGCCAGAACCTCATGGACCATCCCCACCTCCATTGTATTGTCACCGGGGGCGGACTCTCCTCCGACCGAGGCCGATGGGTCTCCTGCCGCAAAGGGTTTTTCATCCCTGTCCAGGTGATCTCTGCGTTGTTCCGAGGCAAGTTCCTGGATCTTCTCAAAGATGAGTTCAAAAAAGATGTTCTTGTCTTTCCCGACCGTCTCAGTCATCTCAAAGATCCCAAAGACTTCGAAACCTTCAGAAAAAACATCTACCACAAAAAGTGGGTCGTCTATTGCAAACCACCCTTCGATGGCCCCAAAGGGGTCCTTCAGTACCTCGGCCGATATACTCACCGAATCGCCATCAGCAATCACCGTATCCTAAACCTCCGTAACGGCCATGTCTCCTTCTTATGGCGAGATTATGCAGACCATAACCGTCAAAAGATTATGACCCTCAAGGCTGACGAGTTTATCCGAAGGTTCCTGCTTCATGTCTTACCCCCTCGCTATGTCCGCATACGACACTTCGGCCTGCTGGCAAACAGAAAACGTAAAGACAACATTGCCTTATGCCGTAAGATCCTCGGAGACGTTAAAACCGAAACCAAACAAAACAACAGCAAAGAGACATGGCAGGAACAGTTGCTCAGGATCTGTGGAATCGATGTCACCCTCTGTCCGGTATGTCAAAAAGGAAGGATGTGCATGATGGAGCCGCTGCTTCCCTATCGATGCCACGGCCCTTAGCCCAACTTCCGCAGTTTGTTGAAAAAAATGCCCTGTTTATGCGGGGTTGGGATTTTTTCAGTCACTATTTTCCACCTGATGCCAGGTCTTGATTGGCTTGATGATCTGGGACGGGATTTTTAGAACC
>VGRY01000100.1 GCA_016875195.1 Deltaproteobacteria bacterium | reverse complement strand
ACTATCTGACTACAAGACTAACTGACTGAAAAAACGGGCATCCTGACCTTAACCTTTTAACCACCGAATTTACTCTCCCCTGTAATGAATCTTATTTTTAAATCCTCTGAGCACCATGGACTCGTACATCTTTTCGCTTGCATTGATCCCCTTGATGATTAAATGACCAAAGGTATTCGAAATATTAATGAGGCTCCTCCAGGGATGGTTCCATTGAAATCCTCCACGTAGGTGAAGGGCGTGTTGCGTCTCTTCGAGAACCTTGAGAAGAATAAAGATCGACCGGTAGGTCAGAAACAGGGCAGTGACGAAAATGGAGGGAAGAAATTTATCAAGCACGACAAAGATCGATGGATAGGGAGTGGTGCCTAAAAGGAGAACAACTCCCGTCGATCCAGAGAGAACCTTTAAGAAGACGAGAAGGATGAAGTGAACCTGAAATCCGGAAACGAAGATGAAGAGGATCGCAAAGATGAGGGGGTAGAGGGTGAGTGAAAATATCCTCAACGGAAGACGACAGGCGAAGAAGAGACTGAGAAGAAGGCCATAGAGGAGTAATAGTCCGGAGACGTTTCGCAGGATGACGATTCCTACCAGAACGATCAGCAATCCAATGATCTTCCATACAGCAGAAAGGCGGTGCAAGAAGCTCTTCCCTTCAACAGCCAGGTAATCGAGATAGGAGAGTTGAATCATAGGATTTCCATTTTAAGGACCCACAACAAAAAATAAAATTTGATTCATCCGGAAATTGAGTGGGTAACCTCCCCTTAGGTTAAGGGGAGGGAGGGAGGGGTTACTTTTCGTCCCGGTTCATAACTCCCCCTCCCCCCCTCTTAAACTTAAGAGTGGGGGAACCACCCATACGAAAGCCGGAAGAACCATAAATTTTTGTAGGGGCAAGGCTTGAGCCTTGCTTTCCGCTTTAAGTGTATCAATTTCAGGCCTCAAGGTTGCCTTATATTACAACCTCAACAAATCCGGTCTTAATCGGTAAATATATCTAATGATCAGGGTGGTAATGATTCCTTCCAATATCCACCCTAAAAAACCAAGGGGAAGAACAATAGCGATAAATCTCTTAAAATTTGTCCCGCCTTCTTCTTTATCCTCTCCGTGGTGATCACCTTTTTCCTTGAGAAGTTTGAATTCGAAAATCCCATGTCCTTCGTTCTTATGGATCAACTCTTCGTAATGAGATACCCCTAAACCCACCACTCCGATCATCGAAAACGTGGAAAGTAAGAGGGCAAGAAAGGTGGCAATAAAAGAAGCCGGTGACAATCGCTTCAAAACCTTCCAGAAAAAACGGAAAAAGAGATAGCCGAGTATCCCTTCGACCGAGAGGGTAAGGGTGTTCAGTCCGATGACCGTGATTCCCCCATGGCCAAACAGGGCTAAGATGACGTTGACCACAAAAGTCGCCAGGAAAATAAGCGAAGGTCCCAGGAGGATTCCGGAAATGACCATCAGATTGACATGGTAAGCAATCGGAACGATCTCAACTGAAGCGCCTAACACCATTGCAGCTGCCATCATCCCCAACAAAGGAAGTTTTTTAGCTAGAACTTCCTTCTTCGTAAAACGAAAGAGGATGAATCCGACCAGGACAGCGACAATAAACCCTGAAACCCAGAGCCAAACCGGCAAGATCCCATCAGGTAGATGGATGTGGGACATTGAATCCTCCAATAGTCTTATAGTCTCGTAGTCGCATAGTCATATAGTTGATTAAAACACAAGACGAACAACGACATGACTAGGTTTGCAAACTTTTACAGTTTTTACAAAATCCGTAAAAATTGAGGTGGTGATCGGTCACTTCATAGCCGGTTGACTCTTTCACTTTCTCCGACCAATCCGAGATATGACAAAAATGCAACTCCACCACTTCCCCGCATTTTTTACAGACGATATGGTGATGGTGATCATCCATCTCACAGATTTTATATTTCACATTCGATCCGTTGACGATTTTAAAAACAACTCCAAGCGATTCGAAAAGATCGAGAGAACGATAGATCGACGTAAGCCCAATCTTTTTCTTCTGTTTAATCAGATTTCGATAGAGTTCCTGAGGGCTCAATGGATTGTTAGAGGCAGCAAGTTCCTGATAGATGAATAGCCTGGGATGGCTCATCCTGACTCTATTATTCTGAAAAACAGATTTAAAAACCTCTTTATTCATAAGAAGTTAACCTGAGAATGAAAATATTTTCATTAAAAATTTAACATTTTTCTTTACATTGTCAAGATCAAGCCGGAGGAAATCAATCAACCTCAATATCTCCTTACATGATTACTTGATATCTTGACACCCCAATTTTTATCAGCAACTATTTGATAGTTTAAATCGCTCAAATCAGGAGGCAGTTATGGGGCAGTTGATGGATCGAGTTGCAGTGATCACAGGAGCAGGCACAGGAATTGGCAGGAGCATCGCCCTTGCATTTGCATCTGAGGGGGCCAAAGTGGTGATAGCTTCACGCAATCGTCAAAAACTTGAGGCGGTCGCCAAGGAAATTCAAACCGCAGGTAAAACAGCGCTGGTTGTGCCAACGGATGTAACCCTCGAGGAGGATGTTGTCAGTCTCTTTCGCAAAACTGTGGAGACTTTCAACCGGGTTGATATACTCGTAAACAACGCAGGCATTTCTATCAGGACGCCTATCGATCAATTGAGCTATGAGATATGGCGAAAGGTACTCGATGTCAACATCAACGGAGCCTTCCTATGCAGTCGGGAGGCCCTCAGGATCATGAAGCGCCAGCGATCTGGCCGCATCATCAACATTGGCAGCATTTCGGCAAAGGTCCCTCGCCCTGATAACGCCCCCTATACAGCGTCCAAGTTTGCACTGGAAGGATTCACTAGGGCCTTAGGCCTCGAAGCGCGTGGCGATGATATTGCTGTGTCCATCATTCACCCCGGCAACACAGCCACACCGATCTGGAATGGTCGCGAAGAACAGGCCCAAAAGGAAGGAATCATGAATCCCGACGACCTTGCACGGGTCATTGTCATGATGTGTGCCTTGCCACCGGAATTGAACATGTTCGAAAGCATCATGCTTCCCGTAAGCATGCCCTTTCTCGGCCGTGGGTAACGCCACTCTCCCTATCTCCCCATCCCCCGATCTCCCTATCTCCCTATCTCTTATTGGATGACCTTCTTTAAATCTTTTACATCCTGAACCGGAGGCAAACAGGTAAATCCTTTGCAGATAAAAATAGCAGGAGCATCTGAAATTTCTTTATCCCTCAGAAATGGAAACCAGTCTCCTTCCATTGGCTCTTGAGGATCTTTAAAGCTTAAGATCTTATTCGGGAGATAAGCCAGATAGATCTCTTTCAGCATAGACCTTGTCCTTTTATCCTCCTTCGAGCCGACGATTCCGATCTCTTCCGGATTGAGAAAGAAGGAGAATCCGGATATCATCTGGGCAAACCCTGAGGGATGTTCCGTAAAAAAGTGATGAAAGAGTTGAAGGATCTGCTCAGCTTTCTGTTTCAGGGAATCGTCTCCTGTGAAGTGGCCAAGCCTGATGAGGTTAAACAGGGCGATGGAGTTAGCCGATGGGATAGCGTTATCATAGGGGCTTTTTGAGCGAGCAATCAAGGATTCGTTCTCTTTCCCCGTAAAGAAGAACCCTCCATTTTTGCCATCCCAGAACTGATCCATCATCTTCTCATTGAGGTCATTGGCTTCTTTGAGATACCTCATTTCAAAGGTGGCTTCATAGAGATCGATGAGTGACTGGATGAAAAAGGCATAATCTTCCGCATAGCCATTCACATGCCATCTCCCTTTATTAAAGACCCTCATCAACTTCCCCTGCTTCAGCATACCAGCAAGGATGAAATGAACTGCATCCTCTGCGGCTATGAGATACTCTTTCTCCTGGGTCAATTTAAATCCATGAACAAACCCTGAGATCATCAATCCATTCCACGAGGTCAGGATCTTTTCATCCCGGCCTGGTTTCACCCTCTTTTCTCTCTCCGCAAAAAGGACCTTTCGGCATTCCTCCAACATTTTCTTTAACTCTGGAACGGCCATGCTGTACAACTCTGCGACCTTCTTAAGAGGGCTGGCAATATTGAGGACGCTGGTCCCTCCCTCAAAATTTCCCTGAGGGGTTACTCCATAATAGGCGCAGAATGGAGTCCCTTTCTCCTTTCCCAATAATTCTTTTATCTCATCCCTTGTCCAGACAAAAAACTTTCCTTCCTCTCCCTCGCTATCTGCGTCCTGGGTGGAATAGAAACCCCCTTCAGGGCTTTTCATCTCTCGAAGGACATACTGTAGGATCTCCTCGCCTACCCGAAGATAATGTTCCTTTCCGGTTGCCTGATACGCTTCAAAGTAAGTCCAGGAGAGAAGTCCATTGTCATAAAGCATCTTTTCAAAATGGGGGATGAGCCACCGTTCATCCACAGAGTAGCGATGGAAACCCCCTCCGAGGTGATCGTAGATTCCTCCATTGGCCATCTTCTCAAGACTTACTTCTGCCATTCTGAGGGCTTCCTTCTCACCGGTTGCCTTCCAGTGTCTCAGGAGGAAAGAGAGAGCCATGCTGTTTGGAAATTTGGGGGCCTTGCCAAATCCTCCATTGACAGAATCGAATTGCCGCTCAATCGCATCGAAGGCTTTGTGGAGAATGTTTGGGTCCAATTCCCTTTGGGAGGGAGGAATCTCTACCATCTGAAGAAGAGCATTTCTCATCTGCTCCTCCATCTTTTTCACTTCCCCCCGATGAGTGCTGTAGTAATTGGAAATGGTGACAAGCACTTTTGGAAAACCGGGCATCCCCATCCGGTCTTCGGGCGGAAAGTACGTTCCCGCATGGAAAGGGACAAGGTCAGGGGTTAAGAAGACGGTCATTGGCCAACCGCCGCTACCGGTCATCACCTGAACCGCATTCATATAGATCTCATCAAGGTCTGGCCTCTCCTCCCGATCGACCTTGATATTGATGAACCGCTCGTTCATGAGTTGAGCAATTGCCTCATTCTCGAAAGACTCCTTCTCCATCACATGGCACCAGTGGCAGGAGGAGTAGCCAATGCTGAGAAGAATGGGTTTATCCTCCTTTTTTGCCCGGCCCAAAGCTTCCTCTCCCCATGGATGCCAATCCACCGGATTATGGGCATGTTGTAAAAGATAGGGACTGGTCTGATGAATTAAACGGTTTGAATATTTTTTTTCTTTCTCCATGCTTCACATTTCTCCAGATGAAAACACTTATTCGGTTGAGTTGAGCTCTGCTGGCAAGAGGTCAAACTATTTTGACCCTGTATACTCCAGTATATGCAAACCAGCTCCTGCACGGTCAGTGATATAAATCAGCCCACGGTAATCGAGATCCACATCATTCGTCTGGATCACCCTTTTAAACCCTGATCTGTTTTTTTCACTCCCATCAGGAATGTAATACCCCACCTCCTTGGGATTAAAAGGATCGGAGATATTTACGATTCGCAATCCTGCATTGAAATAGGCAATATAGAGAAGGTTTCCTCCGATGATCTCCCCGTCCTTTGTCTCCGCAAATTGATGAGGACCAAAACGACCGCCTCTTTCGCAAAAATCCCCATCTGGAACCTTAAAGGTCGCCACTGGTATTGGCCGATTCTCTTCTGTTGCATCAATAATATGGAGTTGCCTTCTCAGTTCCTGACAGCCGCTGCTGAAAGACTCTTCAGAAACGACAAGAAAATCTCGTTCATCTCCTATACCCTTAGAAAAATTTGGAACCTTCATCTTGGAGAAGGGAACGGTAGTATGAGTTCCTGAAAAGGGCGGAGAAAAGTCCAAATGGGAGATCATCACTGGTTTCTGTTTGGCCGAGATATCGAGGATTACCACATCTCCACCGAAAAGGTATGACAGATAAGCCCTGTTTCCGGATATGACAGGATGGTGGAGACTGACGCTTTCGCCGCTCTCTCCAGGCCGTTGCCCGGGGAGGCCCCAGTTCGTTACAAATTTTGGGACGGAAGGATTTCTCAAATCATAGATGATTAAATGTTGTCCCTTCCATCCCTTGGATATTCCAGAAAGATAGGCGTATCCGGTCTTGGCATCCCACCAACTCTTGTGGGCAGCCATGAGCCGGCCAATCCTTGAGACGAATTTCGGGTTCGCCTTATCCGTAATATCCCACACTTCAAAACCCGTAAATTCTCCCGACTCCTGGTTTCGGAGCAGATAGTCCTTACCATCAAAATATTTTTCCACCACCTGGACTGCTCGGCTCTCCGCCCCTTTATAACCGGGGATATGTTTTATGATTCTGGGTTGTTTCGGATTGGAGACGTCGATGATGGTCGTTCCATTGGGCTCGGTCTTCCCCGTTAAAGGATTAAATGCCTCTCCTCGATGGTGTCCAACATAGGCATAGTTTCCTTTTAAAACGATCTGCAGGCCTTCACGGCCTTGGAGGTCATTCTGCCCAATGAGCCTCACGTTTAATGACTCTTCCGGAAAAGTTTGTGCAGGGCAAAAAAAAGTAAATACTAATAAGAAGAGGATCCAGAGAGGAGATTTTGTCATCATTTTTTGGGAGGGGCCCCTCCTTGCTTTTTATAGGTTCCAGTCCATTGAGCCTGGGCAAGGATGTGGCTTTTCATCGCCTTTTCAAGATCGGCCTTCGTTGAATTAGAATCCAAATTGAGACGGGTATCGAGGGCATAGATTTTAAAAACATATTTGTGTCCGCGTCCGGGTGGACAGGGACCTCCGTAGTTATTCTTTTTAAAATCATTCAACCCCTGAATGGCGCTCTCCGGAACAGAATTTTCCTTGATCTCCTTCACACCGGGATCAATGTTCCATAAGATCCAGTGGACATAGGAACCACGGGGAGCATCAATATCATCAAAAACCAGTGCCAGAGATTTGGCTTCTTTGGGAGTATTTTCAATCTTTAGGGGAGGATTGATGTTGGTCCCATCGCAGGCATAGGTTGAAGGAATCTTACCATTATTTTCAAACGCAGTGCTTGAAATCTTAAACCCTGTCTTCGAAACCTCCTGCCCTACCCCAGGGGAAACGATAAAAAACAGAAGAACAAGAACCATGATTAGAAATTTAGTCATTTTCTCTATTTCCCTCCCTGAGCTTTAAAACCTCAAAATTCTCTTTAAGTGCACCTCACCAGAAAGATCGGCTTGGGGGAATAACGAAGTACCTTCTCTGCAACACTTCCGAGGAGGAATCGCTTCACACCACTTCGGCCATGGGTGGTCATAGCGATCATATCAATATCCTTTTGATTGGCATGATCCAGAATCTCTTCAGCATCATTTCCATACCGGACATGGCTATCCACCTTGAATCCTTTGGCTTTTAACCGGTCCTCCACCTTTTTGAGGTACTCCTCTGCCTCCCGGACAACCTTCAGTTCAGCCTCGGTTGGGTCCACACCAGGAAAAGTATGGGCAAGGGCAACCCGTAAAAGAGC
>VGRY01000099.1 GCA_016875195.1 Deltaproteobacteria bacterium | reverse complement strand
CCTGGCAGCGCCGTATCAGATCACTTTAAGCCTATATCATAGCTGACAATGTTTTCGATAAATGGCTTTTTCAATGCCTTATAAACAAAACTATTGCCGACTTAATAAAAATCGCTCAATTTAGGTTAGATCATTTTTTAAACTCTTTCATATGACTAAACTGTTCCGTTCATGAGTTATTTTAAAATACTTTTGTATATCCGAATCCTAAAACCGGTGTGTGAAAAATTCTATGGGCGATTATTCTTTAAGGGCGCCCATGGTCAGACCCTGGACGATCGTTTTTCGCACAAAGAATGCGAAGACGGAAACAGGGAGGACGATCAGGGTGGCTGCGGCGCCAATTCCGGCCCAGTCGATCTTTCCATAAGAGATGAAATTATAGACGGCGACCGGAACGGTTTTGGTCTTCGGGCCCGAAAGGATGAGTGAAAATAGGAATTGGTTCCAGGAAAAAATGAAGGAAATGATTATAGCCTCAGAGCTCTAAATAGCGTAGGAAGAAAAACCTCCGTCCACAGGAACTACAACGCCTGTGACGAAACTGGATGCATCCGAAAGAAGCCAGATCAGGGTCCCGATCAGATCATCCGGTTCTCCAAACCGGCCCATGGGTGTGTGAGCAATGATCTTATGGGCGCGGGGCAGAAGTTCGCCTGTTTTCTGATCGATATTCAAAAACTTCATCTGCTCGGTCATGAAAAAACCGGGCGCCAAGGCATTGACACGGATGCCAGTACGGGAAAGATGGACTGCCAACCACCGGGTGAAGTTGCTGACCGCTGCCTTGGCTGCTGAATAGGCCGCCACTTTGGTAAGAGGCGTAAATGCGCTCATGGAAGAAATATTGACGATGGACCCCTTGCCCTTATCGACCATGCCCCGGGAAAAGATTTGCGTAACGAGAAATATGCTCATGAAATTAAGTTCAAACACCTGGCGGAATCCAGACGGATTCAGATCGAAAAAGGACTGAGTTCCCGGGCCTGGCAATTTCTCCGGGTCGAAGAATTCATCAGTCGTACTGCCCCGGGGACTGTTGCCGCCTGCGCCATTGATCAGAAAATCGGGCACACCCCAGAGGCTGCGGATCTCCTCGTAACAACTCCGGACCTGGTCTATATTGAGGACGTTGCATTCAAATGGTTTGGCTGTTCCTCCGGACTGATTGATGGCAGACGAACGGGCTTTGGCTTTTTCGGGGTCAATGTCGAGCACAGCGACCTTGACGCCCATCATCCCAAGGGCTCCAGCCATGACCCCACATAAGTCGCCACCGCCACCGGTGATGGCAACGACTTTTTCTGTGAGATCAAATTGCTTCAAGATGTCCCTTTTCATCATCTCCCAATCTTCGCCAATGATGATAGCATTTCATCAAGGACAACGCTACCCATGTTTTAAAGGGTTCTTGAATCGATTACAATCCACCGCGTTCGCTCACAAAATTCATTACCTCTTCTAAGGTTGGCATGGAGATGGAGCATCCGTGCCGGGTTACGACAATGGCTCCGCAGGCGTTTCCCAATCGAGCCGACTTGCGGAGGTCCCAGCCTTTCACATACCCATACAGAAATCCGGCGCCGAAGGCATCTCCAGCGCCCAGAATATTTTGAACCGTTACCGGAAAACCCTCCACATCCTCTGGAGGATTATCTCGTTTATGAATTCGACATCCATATTTGCCGCGTTTTTCAACCACGATCCTGGGTCCTCGATCCAGGATGGTCTTGACATGATCAGCAGTATTACCAGAAACTCTGGCATCGGTTATCTGAGAATGGGTTACCCGGACAGAATCAGGTTCGCTCAGTAAAGCGGCATTGATCTCGTCCTCAGTGCCAAGCACGATATCCACGCTGTGGAGGATTGAGCGCATGGCAGCACCATAGGCACGGGGATCGTACCACTGGTCAGGCCTGAAATCGAGGTCGAGAACGACGGTGTTGCCAGCTTTCCGGGCAAGTTCGGCCGCGTATAAGGTAGCGCTCCTGCTTGGCTCCCCGCTCAGATTCGTGCCGGCAAATTCAAATACAAGGCTGTCATGGATTGGAGCGGCTAACACGTCACCAATCTCCAGCGCCACATCGGCACAGTTGTCCCGGTAAAATACGATGGGAAATCGGTCCGGAGGCTCAATGCCCATGATGACGAGGCTGGTGTGGCGGCCGGTTTTTCGGGGACTGAAACGGATGTCTACCCTTTCTCTGTTCAGAAAATGGGTAACGAAGTCGCCGACAGGATCCTTTCCAAAGGCGGTCAATAATGCCGCCTTCAACCCCAATCTCCGGCATCCGACACTCATGTTGGTAGGCGACCCGCCCACATAGGCTGCAAAGCTCTTGATATGAATAAACTCGGCGCCCACATCGTTGCTGTAAAGGTCCATACAGGATCGGCCCATATGAAACGTATCATAAGTGCGCTGGGCCTGTTGCGGTGATGCTTGATTCATCATGGAAATACTGTCGCCTTAAAAAATGTGTTTTCAAAATCCAAAAAAGTTTTTTGCTTTATAACATATAATGGACAAAGGTCTCCATAGAAAAAAGGCGGGTAACTTTTCAAAAGCAACCCGCCCTTTTTTTTAAACACGTTGGGATGATTAGTGATAGGAATTCAAAATACCTCCTCTCCCCTGGTGGGAGAGGATTGAGGTGAGGGGGATAGGTGACAATTATTTACCCCCACCCTCACCTCGGTTTCGAGTCGTACCGACCTCTCCCATCAGAGGCTGTGTCGCAATCCCCTTTTCGTCATTGCGAGCGACCGGAGGGAGCGTGGCAATCTCAGGATTATCAATACGTTATGAGATTGCTTCGGTCGTTTCACTCCCTCGCAATGACATTACGACACAGTCTCTCAAAGGGGAGGGGATTTAACCATATTTTATGGTTTGCGGGTTAACCAGTCATCGTAAAGAATTTATTAAGAGCGCACCTGAAAACCCCGTCCTGTGGACGGGGATGAAAGGTGTGTCTGCTGAAAGCAGAAAAAACAAACCAGATGCTGAAACAAGTTCAGCATGACATTACGGTTCGGTTCTGGTCTGCTTGTCATCCCGAACTTGTTTCGGGATCTCAGCTTTGGGTTTAGAGGATTTAGGTGACAACGGTCAGGACATCGTTCACAAGAAAAATGGTCACAACATCGTTCAGTTGCGCATTTCTCTCTATTTGAAGAATTACTCCTTGAATTTGTGCTAAGCCTGCTTTTATAAGATCTCTGAGAGAGAGTTGCATGTTCTTAACAGCCTTAAATACCTTGTCTTGTGAACGATGTCCTGACTGCTAATTTAGTGAACGATGTCTTGACCGTCATCATTTAGGTTTTAAAGCCCCGCCTTGTAGGCGGGGTTCTTTACTTGAAATTTGGTTATTTTCTACATCCTTCCTTTTTCCTGCATCAGGCGGGCCATCAATTCTTTATAGGTTTTCGGAGGAATGACCCTTTTCTCCCGCTCTTTCATCTTCATCGCTTCGGTCGGACAGAAGTTGGCACAAACACCGCAACCGATACAGGACTCCTCATTCACAACCGGATAATCCCCTTCCATCTTAATGGCTTTGATCTGACAGTGATCCGCGCAGATCTCGCATCCATTGCAACTTTCCTGGTCCAATCGGGCAATGTAATTCGTGGTAGTGAGGGCGTGTTTCATGTGATGTTTGTTAATTCCCTCAAGGAATCCGCAACAGCACCCGCAGCAATTACAGATAAAGGTCGTCTGGTCCTGAACATTATCTCCGATGTGAACCAGTCCATGATCCTCTGCCTTTTTTAGGGCGCCCAAAAGTTCATCAACCGACGCCCTTCTCGCAAATCCCTGTTCCACCAGGAAGTCCGAAGCAATCCCAAGGCTCATACAGATATCATCGATGGGAGCGGAACAATTTTTTCCAAGATGCCATGTTTCATGCCGGCAATAGCATTTTGTCAAACTTCCCCTGCCTGCCATTTTGATTTGTTCGGCCGCTTCATCAAACCGAAAAATCTCGCTTCTAACTTTTGGAAGATTGTTGTTATAGACGTAAGCCCGACCCCGACTTATCCCAGGTGGAAAGAGTTCTTTGATAAACTCAGGCGTGTTCCTATAAGTATGCATCAGTTCGGCCAACCGTTTCATGGGAAGGGATTCATTGGTTCGCATAAAGGTAAATTCAAAAAACCCAACCATACCCGGAGAAAGTAAGTATCGAACCTTACCGTCCTTCACTGAAGACATGACCAGACCTTTTTTCAGCATTCCTTTTAAAATGGTCTCTAACTCTCCCGTCTCGATTCCAGTGACCTTCTGAAGATCCTCTATAGTCACAAGGCCCAAAGGAAACTTAGCTCCTATCTCAGCTTCTTTCTCGGTATAGAGTATGGATAAGATTTCATAGAGCGAGGTATGTTCTGGTAGCCCCACCGGATTCTGATGAAGTCTCTTCTGCAACTGTTTTAAAATTTCGTCCTTTCCCGCAAGATGACCCATAGTATCCTCCTTTTGATAATTTCCAAAACTGGCATTTCTGACAGAGCTTAACTGGCAGCGCTACCAAGCCAGGTCACATATTTTTTCAAATCGGTTTTGGCTAATCTTTCATAAAGTCTCTTATCTGCAGTGATCATCCTTGTCTCATGGATTCTTGACAGGGTTACATACATGGCATCATAAACAGTAATTCCATAGGCCATGCCGATTTGTATTGCCAATGGCAATAGTCCTTTTGAAGATTCTATGTTTATGGGCAGTATAAGCAAGGCATCAGAAATCTCTCCGACTTCAGAGCGAGTGAGCTCCTTCAAATGATGTTTTTTCCAAAGTATATTTCCCGCTTCAGAGTAAACCAGGTCCGGCGCAAGCAAGCTCACCTCGCCCTGCTGAACAGAATCAAGTAACGATTGGGCTCTGTCAAAGAGAATTTCTGGAATATAAAACTTGATCAGAACGCTTGCATCAATAACAAGATTCACCGGGTCCTGTCCTCTCTCAATAATTCGGCGCTGTCCGTGAACCGAATGGGCTTTCTTTTCAGCTTTTCTCTCAGTTCTGTCGCTTTTTGGAAGATGTCAGGCGAAGATTGGTTCGCGATATTCTCCAGCGCCTCTCTGAGTTCCTGCTGAAGTGATTTGTTGCGGCGCCTGGCCATACTCTTAATTGTGCTTAAAACCTCTTCGGGGACATTCCTAATCAATACGTTTGCCATGTTCATTGCCCTCCATGCTATCAAAATGATAGCATATCCCCAAATAAATGACAAATTTCAAACGTCCTTTGTTTTTCTGAAGTGAAGTTTGGTATACTTGGAGGCCCCCCTGATCAATATCCCCTGCCTCTATCGACCAGATTGGTCAGGGGTTTCCCTTTCGTCCACTTCTCATAATTTCTAATGAACCCTTCACATATCTCCTCGGGGATATTGATGCCTGAAACATGGGGAGTGATGATCACATTCTCAAGATTCCAGAGTTCACTCTCCTTGGGAAGAGGCTCTTCTTCAAAGACATCGAGAATGGCTTTAATCTTTCCTTTTTTAAGCGTTTGGACCAATGCTCTCTCATCGATTGTTTTTCCCCGGCCAATATTGAGGAGAGTTGCTCCTTCTTTGAATAAACCGAGTTCTTCTTCTCCAAGAAAATGAATCGTATCTGGCGTAAGGGGAAGGACCATCACAAGATAATCAACAAGGGGAATCATTTTCTTAAGATCTCCAGGGCCAAAAACCTGATCAACATTCTCCATGGGCGCTGGATTGCGTTTCAACCCGATGACATGCATTCCAAACGCCTTAGCCCGTTTTGCAATCTCTTTTCCTATCCAACCCAGACCCAGTATTCCCATTGTTTTTCCGCGAAGCCGCTCCGGTCGGGCTTGTCCCCAGACTTTCTTGCTCTGGTCTCTAAAATATTTTGGTAAATCTCTTAAAAAATAGAGGAGGTAGGCAAAAACGTATTCTGCCATCATCTCACCGTAAACCGTTGTCTTGGTAAAAATCACAGCCTCCGGGAGATGGGGATTGTTGACGAGATGTTCGTTTCCAGCGCCCATCGCTGCAAACCAAACCAGGCTCTTCGCTCTCTTTAAGAGGTCATCCGGAATCTTCCATGAGAAAATAATTTCGGCCTCTTCTATGAAATTAAGGACCTCTTCCGGTCGGGAAGCAGAACAGATTTCAAGTTCCGGCAGTTTTTTCGAAAGGATTTCCCCGTAGAGCTTAGCATCCTTATGGTAAATGAGAAGTTTATGTTTCATCGCATCTCCAGATGCCCGTCCACATCTTCCAGGTCGAACCACCACTTCTTTTCATATTTCGGTTTTCCATAGCCTAAAAGATCGTCCGCGTGGACAGCGATACTTCTTGCCAGAGAAGAGTTCCGCACCGCCCAGCCGACAGCCCGATGAAAAGGGGTGTAGGGTTTGTTAGCGGGACAGACCTTGATACAGGTTCCGCATCCAGATCCTTTCGGATTCCCGACCCGCATCTTCGTGCACTTCTCAACATCCGAAGGCCAGCGTTCATAACCATTATACATCACCTTGCCGCCATCGCTGAGCGCTCCTGAAGGACATTCCCTCGCACACTTCTTACATTTCGAGCAAAAATCCTGCAACCCGAAATCAATCGGCTTATCTACATCAAGGGGCAGGTCCGTGGTTACCACTGCAGCTTTAAATCTTGGACCTAAAAAGGGATGAAGCACACAATCCCCAATCCGGCTCATCTCCCCCAAGCCTGCCCAGAGCAGGATTGGCGGAACAACCACCTGGTAATTCCTTGCATGGTGAGCCCTGGCAGGATATCCAAGCCTCCGGATGTAATCCGCCATGATACAGGCAATGAAGCCGGAGGTGGAATAGGCTAAGAAGCTCATGGAATTGCTGATCCAGTCGTGCCCATTAAATGCCTCCGCTGTCCTCCAATCCTGATCAATCAAGATACCGATAGCGTATTGGTGGTTCAAGTCAATTGACTGGCCATCCGGAAAACTATGGGTATAAACCGCATAGGAAGACAGTTTGCAAATACCAACCGCATCGGCCCTGAGAAAGTAGGCCAGCTCTTTAATATGGCGGGATAAGAGCACTGGATCTTCGGGAAGAGGGGCCTTCTGTTTGGCCACCAGTCCATCCACCACATCCTTCAAGTAGGCGGTCATCCATGAGAGGGCGCCGGAAATCGGATGCTTTGGGACAAACCTCGTCCTCTCTTTTTTAAGATGTAAACCGTAATCACCCCGAGCAGCCTTGTTAAAACCGCTCTCTCGCTCATCGACCCTCTTGACCTGATCGTCGAAGATTTTGGTGGTCGGACGGTCAACCCTTTTCAGAGTATGCATTGGAAAAGGTTCGAAGTCGCGTTGATGATAGCCACTCATGATTTTCTCCGCATATAATAATTTGAACTAATACAAACGCTTTAAATCCTTTTACATGTCATTGAGAGCCCAAAGGGCGCGGCACTCTCTTTTTTCAGGGGATTGCTTCGTCGCTCCACTCCTCGCAATGACAATTTACCTTAACATTGATAATGATTAAAAGGCACCTCCTTGAAGCGAAGCAGAAACAAATCTGATATGCTTCAGGGAAAGAATCTCAATCTTAGCCCAGGAGGTGCCGTATGGAATTGTACTGTGGAATGGATTTGCA
>VGRY01000098.1 GCA_016875195.1 Deltaproteobacteria bacterium | reverse complement strand
GAAGGCGTCCATTTGGATTGGAACGAATTGGAAAAATCACTATCCATTTCTAATAGAAATATTAGGCTCCACGTTTCCGCAAAGTCTTCCGAATCACGCCGTTAAAGACCTCCTCCATCGGTTTGTAAGAAAAGACCCTGGGGGACGTTGTTCACTTCTTACACTTTTCTTTAACCACTCTCACCTTTCAATCACTCACAACTTCCCGCATCCATCCTTCGCCCCGCCTTGCGGGACTACGGAGGACCCTGAACCGAGTTGGTACAGGGCAGGCAGGTAAGGTGTAAAGGAATCTAAATTCATTAACTTACCTTCTTGATAGGTCGTGAACATGGTCGTAAATGTGTCGCAAATCATGTCACAAATATGTCGCAAACATTATTTGCTCTTTCTTAACCGATAAACCAATTGATGAGTAGAACCCTCAATATTCAGTACATGGGCCTGAACCATATCTTTAAGGTCCCTCTGCAGTGTTCGGCGGTTGACTCCCGGACAGAGCTTTTCATAATCCCGAATCGTCAGCCTGTCATGTTCCAAAAGGAAGCCGATGGCACTTGCCTGGCGTTTATTTAGTTTTTGTTTTTGAACAATGACATCAGTGAAAATAGCCTGCTTGCCTTTTTTCGTTACCTCAAGGAGTTGGGTGGCAAGGCCCTCAATAAAATATTCCATCCAACCGGTCATATCCATGTGTTGCTCTCGAACGCCCTGGATAGCACGGTAAAAGGACGTCCGATCCCTATCATAATATTCACTAATGGTAAACAGCCTCTTAAAGTCATACCCTGCCCGATATAAGTATAGGGTGGACAGGAGCCGGGAGACTCGCCCATTCCCGTCAAGAAAGGGATGAATATGTACAAGTTGGAATTGCGCGATGCCGCTGACCAATACAGGGTGTATCTCTTTTTCTCGGTTCAACCATCCAACGAATTCCGTCATTAACGGAGGAACGTCTGGTGCGGGGGGAGGAGTATAAATAACCTCACCTGTGACTGAGTTGACGACGTAGTTTTGTCTGCGGCGATATTCGCCTGGACCGGCTTGGCCTCCTCGAACACCTTCTACCAACCGTTTATGGATCTCTCGAATCATTCCTTCAGTAATGGGTCCCCCGCTGTTAAGATATTCCGCAACTAAATCAAATGCCTTTCGGTAGTTCAACAACTCCTTCACATCATCAGAGCGGGCTCCTGGAACCTCCTCCCCAGCCCAGAGACGCTCAGCCTGTTCTAAGGTCAACCGAGTTCCTTCGATATGGGTCGTGTGATGAGCTTCTAAAACCAAAGCCCTCTCGCCCATAGTTCGGACCCAATCTTCCGATAGAGATGCTGCTTCCAGGAAACCTCTCGCCCGTTCAATCCGTGTAAGGCCGTCTGTAATACGATGGGTAATCGTAAATTTGGGTTGGAACCCCCGTGAAGTCTTGGACAAATTCATTCTATTCACTTTACTAACGCGGTCCATCCCGCTACCTCTCTACACTATCTACTTTAATGAAGCTAGCCCTTCTTCATTTAACGTTGTTCATTTCTTACACTTTTCTTTAACCGCCCCCACCTTTCACTTATCAACATATCGCATAGCGCAAAGCCCCTAGCGCATAGTGTAAATACTCAACCCTTCTTCCTGTGCAGCTATTAAATCTTCAATCGATGCAATCGCTGGCATGGCTCCAACCGCACGCAGAGCGCAGAGCGCAAAGAGCATAGCGTAAAAAAACCTAACCTGGCATAGCCAGAACCAAAGAAGTTTTGGGGGTTTCAAAAATTCGAAATCCGAATATCGAAATCCGAAACAAATCCGAATTTTCAAAATTCAAATGTCCTAAACTATTTTTGTTTGGAACATTTAATATTTGGTCATTTGAGATTGTTTCGAATTTCGGATTTCGTGCTTCGGATTTAAACCCCTCACGATTACTAAAATTTTGTTGCCATTTTGCGCACAATTTCATTCATAAGGGACTAATCGTGAATCGTGTCTCCCGAGTTATCGGGACAAGCGTGTCCGTAAGATTATTGCTTCTTCTGCTTTTTAAATCCTTTTGAGACCTCATAAGGAACATGGGGTTCTTCTACAAGAAAACCTATTCCTCTCTTTGGTGGTGCTGGTTTAGGCTCTGCGGGTGTCATAAGCTGCCTGATGGCTACCACCAAGGAGCGTATAGATTCATCATGATTTTGGAGTTTTCTCTCTAACTGAACCAGTTTGTGAGCCAACTCCTTATGGGTTGCCAGCATCTCGCGAAGCTTAACAAATGCTCGTACCACAAATACGCTGATTTGAATAGCCTTTTCTGTATTTAGAACACTGGCCGCCATAATTGCACCATGTTCAGTGAATGCATTGGGCAGGGCTTTAGCATACTTGAGATTTTTGAGGTGATCACAAATTGTGATCACCTTGTCCTTTTCGGGTTGGGAAAGCTTAAACATAAAGTCTTGAGGGAAACGCTTTAGATTTCGTCTCACCGCTTGGTTAAGAACACGGGTTGGGACACCATAGAGCATTGCAAGGTCAGCATCCAGTAAGACCTTTTGTCCCCGGATTAATAGAATCTTCTGCTCAATCTGCTCAGTTGGAATAATGGCTTTCTGACCTGTCATCCTAACCTCAATTCTGCTTACACAATGAGGTCACAATTCATGACCTCAAGCAAAATAATAATTTCTTTTGAAATCACAAATTGTGATTTCAAGATGAAGAAATCCTCTGATGTGTTTTATTACCTTAAAAACAAAAAGCCCATTCCTCTTTTGAAGAACAGTCTTTTTGTTGGAAGATCCATGATATCCACCCCCACCGAAAAAATACAGTGGACACCCATGGGGACGTTGGTTCAAATACAACTTAACCATCACCGAAACAACCCCCAATCCTTCTTCTCGAACATCCTCAAATCTTCAATCGGTGCAATCGCTGGCATAGGTTTTTTCGGAAACATGTTACGGGTTACGAGTTACGCGTTTGGGAAATGGGGACGGCAATTCAAATGTCTCACCCCGTATCATTGTTGTTCCCAAGGATGCCCCAATTTATCAAAAATGGATCAAAAGATCAAATCCGTAGGTCGTAAAGACCGAGAAAAAGTTACTGAAAGAACCAAAAAGTAATAAACGATCGGTGATTCGTGACCCCCGACATGTCGGGGCGGTCGTGTCGCGTGTTTGTAAGATTATTGCTTTCTCTGTTTCTTAAATCTTTTTGAAACCTCATATGGAACGTGTGGCTCTTCCACTTTACCCCGTTAGAGATAAGAACCGCTTCAACCTATTTTTCAAATATCGCTTACCCATTCTTATAAACAGTCTCATATTTTCTGCCAACCGCTTTCATTACCTAATTCCCTACCCAATTCATTAGATATTACCTATTTCCATTTTCCCGTTTTTTTCCACTCAGCATTTTGTCCCCTGCCGAGACACTTTATTTTGCCGGAGGACCGCAGGTTTTTCAAAAGCGAGCGGATCAAATCCACGCTTACACCCGGACACTGCTTTTGAATATCGGAAATTCGAAATGGACCAAGTTTTCGTCCAATCTCATTAATGACATGCTCTGTCTTTGCCCCTTTGGGAGAAGCAATCTGCCCAACCCTTTCTTCAAATTCTTTATAAGCGGTCTTGAGAGTGTAAAGCACAAAATTCACATAAGGCCAGGGGTCGTGTTTGCCTTCGTGCCAGCCTTCAGAGCTTTGTTCCAGTGTTTCGTAGTACCGGTCTTTATTCTGTTCAATTAAACGCTCAATGCTGATATAACGCCCCACCTCGTATCCAAGATGGTAACATTGCAACAAAAGCAGGAGCCGTGATACTCGGCCGTTTCCATCTCTGAATGGATGAATACAGAGGAAATCAAGGTTAAATGCTGCCATAGCGATAAGGGGATGGACCCACTTTTCAAAAAGGCATTGTTCATACTTTTCCATCAACTCCTTCATGAACTTTGGAGTATTAACCGCTTGGACTGTCTTAAACCTCACTCTCTCCCGGCCGTTGGGGTACCTTTCAATGATGTCGCCATCTTTCTCTTTGTATCTTCCAGCATCCCATATTTCACCACGGCACATCCGATGGAAATTCAATATGGTTTCTTCGGAAATTTGGAGTTGATTACCCTGTTCATGAATGAGCTTGAGCGCATCCCGGTATCCCCTTACCTCCTCCTCATTCCGATCATGTAAGGGCGGCTTACCAAAAAGAATTGTTCTTACTCGTGCCTGATCAATAGTGACCCCCTCAATTCGATTCGATGAAACGGCACTTTCAATCATTGCATTCTCGCGCAATACTTTTAGCCTTTGGGGTGACTGTTTTGTGAAAAGATCCTGCTTCCCTCGGGCCTCCCCGAGATCAGCCAGATACCAGGAAGTCGAGGCCGGGATAGATTCAGGTTTGTGGGAAAAGAAACGCAAGGTCATCATTGTTCTTTATCCTTCTTCTTGCTCCGAAATTGAGTTCAAGCCAGTGTGTCAGATCTACGCGAAACGGCCCTGGGGGACGTTGTTCACTTTTTACACTTTTCTTTACCCACCCTCCCCCTTCAATTCTTCCGCCGTCCGTTCCTGCAACCACAGCTTGCAGATGTTTTTCCAGCCAATACGCCGATACTTCTTAAAAACTTTTTTTAGCTCATTGATATCCGATGTTTCTAAGAGTTCTTTTTGAGCCGCTTTTAAATCTTCAATCGGTGCAATCGCTGGCATGGCTCCAACCTCACGCAGAGCGCTTAGCGCAAAGAGCATAGCGTATAAAACCTAACCGTGAATCGTTAATCAAACCATTTTAACTTGACCGTCACCCCCTCGATTGAATCGGGGAAGCGTGGTTAATAGCAAGTGATAAAGCGCACCATCCTTTTCATGAATGGCACCTGATGGGTCTTAGTAATCCCCCACCGGAATTTGACCCAATATACCAAAAACAGAGGTTTATAACAATCTTGAGAGCATTTTGTATGCCTGAAGAAAGGCCTAAAGAAGAAGCCATTTCCGAACAGGGATTAGCGGAAGGTACCTCTTGACGTTCTGTTAGGATTTCTCTTAGCGGGACTACCGACCAGGGGCTGTTCATTACCGTGACCCCTTCTTTTCACTAACAAGGATACGGCTCTCCAGAAGTTTTCGTGATCGCTTCAGCTCCGCTGCGAGCATTTTTTCTTCCGGGAGTTGCATCCGATATTCAGCAGCCATAACTTTGTTGGGTAGACCTTCTAAAGCATAGCGTGCAACTGCAGCATTTTTCTCAGCACAAAGGATCGGGCCAACAGGTGGGTTCTCGCCTTTGTTCGTCCAGTGGTCTCGTGCATAATTAAGGTAAAGATGCATCTGACCAGCGTCAGCATGGGTGAACTTGCCAACCTTAAGGTCAATTACCACCAGACAACGCAACAGGCGATGAAAGAAGAGTAGGTCTACACGATACCAATCATTTCCAATGCGCAGGCGACGCTGTCTTCCAATAAATGCGAAGTCTCCGCCGAGTTCGAGCAGGAACTTTTCTAACTGTTGGATGAGAGCTTCTTCCAGGTCGTTTTCGGAATACTCATCCTTTAGATTCAGAAATTCGAGAATGAAGGGATCTTTGATCTCTTCCTCTGGGGTGACCTTATCCCCGGATTTGGATTGACCACTTTTTCTCAGCATGGCTGTTTTATTCTTAGAAAGTAATATCCGCTCATAGAATAGCGAGGATATCTGCCTGTCGAGTTGTCGGACGGACCACCCGCAACGAAGTGCCTCGGTTTCATAAAAAGCACGAGCTTCCGCTGAGTGGCTACGGCGCAAAAGCAAGACGTAGTGTGACCAGGAGAGGGGAAACATTCCGGACAGATCACTCAGGTTGAATGTCCGAGACGGTGTCTCGGATTTTGAAGTAGAACTGACAAGGGCACCGAATTTCCGAGACAGTGTCTCGGAAATTCTCTCCGGTGGGTAAGCGTTGTAAAAAAGACGCATGGTTTCCAAGTTGTCAACCGAGAATCCACGCCCAAAACGGCTGGTAAGATCTTTGGAAAGTCTACCAAGAAGACCCGCTTTGTACTCTGCACGGACATCCCCACCCTGGTCATACTCTACAATCCTCCTCCCAATCTCCCAATAAGTGGCAGTCATGATTGCATTTATGGTGCGAGTGGATGTCTTGCGTGCGTCTTCTAACAAATCCACGAGGCCGGACAATACAGAGTCGTACCCTTTCAACGAACCATGGGTAGTCTTGGACTTCTTGGCGGATGATTTCTTCATAGTTCACTTATTACAACGTTTTCAGTTGCACCCATGGGGACGTTGGTTCAAATACAACTTAACAATCACCGAAACACCCCCAATCCTTCTTCTCGAACATCCTCAAATCTTCAATCGGTGCAATCGCTGGCAGGCTCCAACCTCACGCAGAGCGCTTAGCGCAAAGAGCATAGCGTAAAAAAACTAACCGTGATTCGTTAATCAAACCATTTTAACTTGACCGTCACCCCCTCGATTGAATCGGGGAAGCGTGGTTAATAGCAAGTGATAAAGCGCACCATCCTTTTCATGAATGGCACCTGATGGATCTTAGTAATCCCCCACCGGAATCTGTCTCAACATACCAAAAAATGTGAAGGAGGGCAAGCCAAGAAATGGTTTAAATGACCTGGTTCCAGCTTTCCCATTCTGAAATAGATAGCCCCTATTCTATGTCCAGAGCCAAAAGGAATCAACCCATTCCTTTTCCCCACCACTTACAATCCATATTCCACAACCCATATCCTAAACCAACACCTCCCCCAGGAAGTGTCCTATGTTTTTTAATAAAGGATTCCAGGGGTTAAGGATTCGAGGGTTCGAGGACTCAAGGAATCCAGGGTTCGAGGATTCAAGGGGTTGAGGTTTTGAGGGTTGGAAACATTTAGATAACTTTTTAATTTCAAATGAGTTTTTAATAGATCTTGACGATTTTTTCGGCTTCGGTTTTAACCAGTTCACGAAGGCTATCAGGTTTAATGACCGTCACTGCATCGCCGTGTTTCAGTATCTCTCTCGTGATCTCCGAGAAGTCAGAAACAGGGAAGCTGATCTGGAGGGACCCGTCTTCGAGTATCTTTACCTTCTGGTCTTTATGCCATATCTGGTCTTTGATCCATTTCGATTTTTCAGGTGTAAACTGGAGGGTCACTTCTTTTGTGGACTTCCCCTTGTAGAGGCCGAAGGTCGAAAGGAAATAGGTTTTGAAATCGAATTCAGCCGGTTTTTTGAATGACCGGGCCTGCACTTTGGGTTCTGAGATTCTGTTTAAGACAAAATCTCTCACTTCTCCCCGCAGATGGCATTTTCCTAAAAGATGCCAGGTCCCCATGTAGTTGAGAAGGTGATAGGGTTCGACTGTCCTTTTGTTCGTCTCTTTCGCAGCCGGCGAATAGTAAGTGAAGCTCAAACATTTCTTTTTTAAACAACCCTCAATGACCGCTTTGAACACAGCTTCCGGTGCCGGGGAGTATTCGATCAGTTGAAAGGAGAAAGCGTCGTCAATCTGGTCTGCTGCTATGGAATGTTTTTTCAGGATGTTTGTGATCTTATCGGCAATAGAAGAGATTTCATGCCCGATGGAACCACCCATGATGTCCTGGAGCATTTTTCGTGCGATAAGAAGCGCTGAGAGCTCTTCCGAAGAGAGGTAAACCATGGGCAGGGAGAATGTTTCGTTGTTGTAATAATACCCCTTCTCGCTCGCATTGTAATCGAGCGGACAGAGAAGCCTGTCCCGCATGAAGTCAATATCCCTCTGAGCGGTCTTGGTGGAGATTTCGAATTTCTCTGCCAGGGATGTGGTGTTGGGATATTTTTGTGTCCTAGCCTGATTGTCAAACCAGACAAACCGTTCGTAGATGGTTTTAGCCCGACTTCCGCAGTTTGCTGGTTGGTTTTAGCAAAATTTGGGCTTTGTGTGTTGAAAAAGCCTTTAATTTCGAGGGGAGTTGCTTTGAATTGGCGAAAATAGTGACTAACAATAATGATAATTTGC
>VGRY01000097.1 GCA_016875195.1 Deltaproteobacteria bacterium | reverse complement strand
CCCCCAGATCATGAAACCTTTGAGAAAAAAATGAAGCATCTGTCAATCTCTTGACACCCCTCAAGATGGAATGACAGGTATTTGAGGTTCCGTTCCATTTACGGTCTCCCCCTTTTCGTGGAATTCCCCTGTTAAATCGAATAGTTAATAAAATTCATCCTGATTGGCATTTGATTTGCTATATCAACTTTGAAATTCTTACAAAGTGCAGTCTCCTTTTCCGGGGAAGGATATTTTCTTATTACTATGACTAATACGAACGCAATATATCTTTTGTAGGGCAACCCTTCAGGGTTGCTTTAAGCAAGGCTAAAGCCTTGCGCTACATGTAAAACAATTTAATGCGTTTGTTTTAATAGGAGGCGAAGTGAGAGAAAAGGAGGTAATTGAGATGAGGACTGAAAGAGGGTGTTTGTATTATCGAAAATCGAACAACCTAAATATGGGGCCAGGCATTGGATATTGCGACCTCGGTGTGGTCTGGGCAATCTGTGACGGAGACATTAAATTCTGTGAAGAACCTGACGCGCTCATCAGGAAATTTTATGTTGAGTGGGGAAAGAACAGAGCAAGAGAAATGAAAGAAAATGTTCAATCCAATGGAACTCTTTAAAATCGACTTATCTCATGTCCTCCACCCATTCCTTCCCAATCATCCCGTTTTGATTAAAGTCTGGACTCTTTTATGACGATATAGCAATTGAGAAGAAGAGGGATTAACCGAGACCATTAAGAAAGATTAGCGTAAGATCCTAACTCCCGGCTTGCCAGGGAACCAAATCCCGCCTTAGCGGGAGAGTTGAATATATCTTAAATCTGAAAGGGAATCAGGAAACCAGGATATCAGGATGCAGGGAATCAGAATATCAGGTTACCAGGAAGGATTAAAAAAAAATGACCCAACCTGATGTCCTTATATCCTGATATCTACAACCTGATATCCTGATCTTCTAATGCCCATAATGATGATGGCCGCCGACGAAATTCTTAATATCAAAGAGGTTTCCCATTATTTAAAGATACCGGTTTCAACGGTTTATAAACTGGTCCAGGACGGGAAGGTCCCTGCCATAAAGTTTGGGAAACACTGGAGATTCTTAAAAAAAGACCTTGACCACCTCTTTGAACAGAAGAAACCGGACGAGTCCTTATGAAAGATCGTCCGATGAAAGCAGCAAGGTTCACCATGAGCCAAGGGTAGCCAAGGGTAGGATGGTGAAGAAGGGAGTTATGGGAATATGAAATTAGGAAGCCAGGAATGCAGGAAAGAATCTTTATGTAGGATGGTTAAGAAGGGAGTTATGGGAATATGAAAGTCGAACTGATCAACCCATTTTTAGAGGCCACGGTTTCCGTATTAAAGACCATGGCGTCCATCAATCCCGTTCCGGGAAAACCATACATCAAGAAAGGGACCACAGCCACCGGCGATGTCTCCGGCATTGTGGGGATCACCGGCGATACGGAGGGCTCCATCTGTATCACATTTAGCAGGGAGTGCATCCTTCTTATTATCAGCCAGATGCTGGGCGAGAATCAACTGGAGATCAATGACGAGGTGAAGGATGCAGTCGGCGAGTTGACCAATATGATTTCAGGTGATTCCCGGAGACGTCTCGAAGAGATGGGCCATCATTTTTTAGGGGCGATTCCCTCCGTGATCTCCGGTCGCAGCCATGAAATCAGGCATATCACAAAAGGGCCGATCCTGTCGATTCCTTTTAATACCCCTGCAGGGTCATTTACCGTTGAGGTCTGTCTTAAATGATAAGACGCATAGCGCAAAGGACATCTATCCTTCGTCCCGCCTTGCTCGCCGCGCTGTAGCGCTTGCGCAGCGGGCGGGACTACGGAGGACAGGTAGCGCATAGCGTAAAACCAATTTGAAAATCGAGCGCTAACGATGTTACAGACTTCTCTGTTGCAATCCGTTGAATTGACCGATATCGAATTCGAGAAGATAAGCCGTCTGGTTTATGAACAATGCGGCATCAACCTGAGCGACGGGAAGAAAGAACTGGTGAAGGCAAGGCTGGGAAAGAGAATCCGGGCCGGCCAGTTTAAATCTTTTCATGACTATTATCATCATGTGGTCAATAACGAGACAGGCGAGGAGCTGGTCTATCTCCTGGATTCGATTTCTACCAACTTCACCTTCTTCTTCAGAGAACCGAAACACTTTGACTATATCCGTTCAGAACTTTTGCCTGAACTAATCAAGAGAAAGCGAAGCCACGGAAACAGACTCCGTTTCTGGAGCGCGGGATGCTCCTCCGGAGAGGAGCCTTACTCTATTGTAATCACTTTGCTCGAAGCGATTGAAAACCCGTTGGCATGGGATATCTCGATATTAGCCACCGACCTTTCAACCAAAGTTCTGAAAACTGCTGAGTCGGGTGTTTTCCATAAAGAGAGGGTTCACTCCATATCGTCCCCTCTGCTTAAAAAATATATTTTAAGAGGC
Organism: Deltaproteobacteria bacterium; assembly: GCA_016875195.1. Classification (GTDB taxonomy): domain Bacteria; phylum Desulfobacterota; class BSN033; order BSN033; family UBA1163; genus RBG-16-49-23. The sequence continues at coordinate 5,675 of VGRY01000097.1, read as the reverse complement.
GATGGTAAATGGCAGGACTCTGTTAGGGTGAAAGACGCTGTCCGGAAACATGTGCAGTTCATGCGATTGAATCTCATGGAGCCCTTCAGTTTCAAAGAACCCTTTGATTGTATCTTCTGCCGAAACGTGATGATCTATTTCGACAAGAAGACCCAGGCGGATCTGGTCGCCCGGTTTTACGAATGCCTTGTGGAAGGCGGGGTTTTGCTGATCGGCCACTCCGAAAGCCTGACCGGCATGTCGCATCCCTTTAAGTATGTAAGGCCGGCGATTTATAAAAAATAAAAAACTTAAAGGAATAATGATGATCTCGTAAAAAGTCGTCTCACCGGTGAAAACCGGTGTCCAGTGTTTTCATAAGTGCCTGAGATAACTGGATTCCGGCTTTTGCCGGAATGACGATCATTAGGTTTTTTGACTTTTTACGAGACCATCAATAATGGAATGATGGAAAATTGGAATATCGGGTTGTTATTCTTTTAATTCTCTTATCCATTATTCCATTCTTCCAATATTCCATTATTCCCTTGGACTTGGCGATGAAGATCATTGTGGGCATTGCGGATATGAACGTTTCTAACGACCCGGCTGCCACGATTATTACCCATGCACTGGGGTCCTGTATCGGGGTGAGCATCTATGACCCGGCGGTCAGGGTGGGAGGGCTTCTCCATTTCATGTTGCCCGATTCAACGATCGATCCTCAAAAAGCGTTAAAGAATCCCTGGATGTTCGCAGATTCAGGGATTCCCCTCTTTTTCAAAGAAGCCTATCAATTAGGGGCTGAAAAGAAGAGGTTGAATGTCAAAGTGGTAGGAGGATCTCAGATTCTGGACGATTCTGGCTTTTTTAATATCGGGAAGAGGAATTACATGACCCTCAGAAAGATTTTCTGGGCGAATAACATTTTGATCCGTGCAGAGGAGGTAGGCGGCAATGTCAACCGGACGCTATCGCTTGAATTATCTACCGGAAAGGTTTGGGTGAAGACCTCCGGAGATGGAACGAGAGAGATATGAGCCTGAACGATCAGATCCTTCAATCCATTGACGAGCTGCCTCCGTTTCCGATAGTGATCCAGCGGGCGGTCCAATTGATCGAAGATCCCAGGACATCGGCCGATAATCTTGTCGATATTCTCCAGTTCGACCCATCGATCACCGCCAATGTCCTCAAACTCTGCAACTCCGCCTATTTCGGGCTCCGGAGAACGGTTTCCTCCCTGAGAGAGGCGCTCGTCATGGTCGGATTCGATCAGTTGATGGAGATCATCCTGAGCCAGGAAAGCTCCATGCTCCTGCAAGCGCCGTGCAAGGGATATGAACTCAGACAGGCGGACCTCTGGAGGCATTCGGTCGCCTGTGCACTGCTTTCGCGGATCATCTCGAAACGGTTAAACCGGGAGGCCACACTGACCCTTTTCACAGCCGCCCTGCTCCACGATATAGGAAAGATGATGTTGGGCCACTTCGTTCAGGACTATTTCGGGCAGATCAAGAATTTAACCGGAGAGAGGAAACTTTCTTTCACCGAAGCCGAAAAGGAGATCCTTGGCATTGATCATGCCGAACTTGGAGGGAAGGTTGCAGAGAAGTGGAAATTTCCAGAACCCATTATATTAGCCATCCGTTACCATCATGCTCCCTCCCATGCATCCAAGGATCGTGAGGTTGTAGAGTTGATCTCCCTGTGTGATGTGGTGGCAATGATCACAGGCATCGGCGGAGGAGCGGACGGTCTCACCTACCATGGCGACGGTGAATTGATGAAACGGCACCATCTTGGAGAAAAGGATATAGAACAGTTTATCGTGAAACTGGAAGACCGGTTTCAACTGGTCGATGAAACCCTGAATACGAAGAGGGGGGGGGAGGGAAGATCGTGGCTTACAATGTCCTGATCGTGGATGATTCCCAGACCATGCGAAAAGTCATCCGGAAAACGGTATCGATTTCCGGTTTTGAGATAGGGGACTGCTGGGAGGCGGGCAATGGCAGGGAGGCTCTGGACATCCTCCATTCCTGCTGGGTTGATCTGATCCTGGCCGATCTCAATATGCCGGTGATGAATGGACTGGAGATGCTCAGGGAATTGAAGAAGGGTGAACTGCATCGTCATATTCCGGTTATTTTGATCACCACCGAGGGAAGCGAGAAGCGCCTCGAAGAGGCTTATGCCCTCGGGATCAAGGGGTATATTCAGAAACCTTTTTATCCGGAGACCATCCGGGATGTTCTGACACGAATTATGGAGGAGACCCGTGATTGACGAGATTGAGAAGAAGGCCATTGCCGTCATTGCCCAGGTGTTCGAGACCATGTTCTTTACACCCGTAGCGGTTCAACAGGGGGAAAGCGAAGACCTTTATAGCCCCATCAAATCGTTCTCCGCCTTTTTAAGGGGGGAGATCGGATTTGAAGGGAAACATTGTGGAACGCTGATTCTCTCGGTTCCTGTTGAACTGGCCAAGACAATGGCTTCCAATTTTATGGGGCTGGAAGAAGAGTCTGCCTCCGATTCTCAGGCGGTGGATATGGTCAATGAGTTATGCAACATGATCTGCGGAAATCTTTTCTCTCAACTTGATAAAAAAACGGTCTGGAACCTCACCATTCCCCAGACCCGGGAAGTTTCCGGACAGGCCATGGATGCCGGCAACGGAGACCAGGCCATGTCGGTCCGTTTCAATGCAGAGGGTTATCCGGTTCAACTTCAGATTCAATTCACCCCTGCAGCATGAGATGTGAGGAAAAAGGAAGGAGTCGATGGATAATCATAAGATCAAAGTTCTTATCGTTGATGATTCAGCCATTGTCCGAAAGATCTTCAGTGAAGACCTTTCAAGGGAAACCGATTTTGAGGTCGTGGGGACCGCTCCTGACCCTTTTGTCGCCAGGGATAAGATTATCCGCCTGAAACCCGATGTGATTCTCCTGGACATCGAAATGCCCCGCATGGACGGCCTGACGTTCCTGAAAAAGTTGATGCACTTTTATCCGCTTCCGGTCATCATCGTGAGTTCCCTGACACCCAAAGGGAGCGGGATGGCTCTTGAAGCCATGGAATATGGAGCCGTGGACGTACTCTCAAAACCCGGAGGGCCTTATTCCGTAGGGGATATGAGCCTCCAGTTGAAAGAGAAGATCCGGGCGGCGGCGAAGGTTCGTATGGATCGGGTCCGGAATCCGGGCTCAGGCTCTTCGATCGGGCTGGTCACGAAGATCCTCAGTGAAACAACACAGAAGGTGATTGCCATTGGAGCTTCGACCGGAGGCACCGAGGCCCTCAAGGAGGTCCTCATCAGACTTCCCCTGAATACCCCCGGTATTCTCATCGTCCAACATATGCCCGCCCAGTTTACAAGGGCTTTCGCCGAAAGACTGAATGGGATCTGTCAGATTGAAGTGAAGGAGGCTAAAGACACCGATTCGGTCTTGAATGGTCAGGCCCTGATTGCTCCAGGGAATTTCCATATGATCCTGAGGCGGAGCGGCGCAAAGTATTATGTGAATGTGAAGGATGGACCGATGGTTCATCACCAGAGACCCGCGGTGGATGTCCTTTTCAATTCAGTGGCACAGTATGCGGGTTCAAATGCCATAGGAGTCATCCTGACGGGAATGGGTGCAGATGGAGCCCAGGGAATGCTGAAAATGAAGGAGAGCGGCGCCAGAACCATTGCCCAGGATGAGGAGAGCTGCGTGGTCTTCGGTATGCCGAAAGAGGCGATCAAACTGAACGCCATCGACCGGGTGGCCCCTCTTGGACAGATATCCAATGAGATCATTCAGATGATCAATATGAATTAGGAAATTCCAGGGAGTTAATAGGTCAAGGTTACGGTAACGAAGCCCCTGCCTACCGGCAGGCAGGCGTTTCGTTTATCGGTTAAGGCCACAAAAGAAAAAATCGGTTTTCGGTGACGATACTCGTATCGAGGCAAGAAGCTCGATGCTTGAAACTCGAACATCCAGCGTCGATATATACGAGTTTCGATACGAGCATCGACAACGACAAACGTTGGTTCCTTACCGTTGAACGAAACCCTCATTCCCTAAACTATTTTCTTATGGCAGAGAAAGAGACGAAGATCGATCTGATCAATCTAAATTCTGGAAAAGATCCGAAGGGTGTTGCATCTGCCGGAAAAGGGGATGCGGCTTCTCCTGCCGAGGCGATAGATAAGGCCGGGAAGGGAAAATCGAAAAAATTTATTTTCATCGCCGTAATTTTGGGATTTGTTATTCTTGCGGGAGCCATCGGAGCCGCCGGATACCTGGGTTACCTTTCCATCCCCGGCATTTCGGGCGCCAATCCACCCGAGCCGACCCCTTCCAAAAAGCCGGAAATGGGGGAGACATTGAAGTTCAGTCCCCTTATCATCAATATGAATGAGGAGAATGGAAGGCATTATCTTAAGACGACGATCGTTCTGGAGCTTGATGAGAAGAAGTGGGCGGAAAAGATTCAGTCGAGGATGTCCGTGTTTACGGATGCGGTCATATTGATCGTCAGCGAGAAGAGGCTTGAAGATATGAAAGCGAACGATTTCAAGGAGCGTTTGAAAGAGGAACTTCTCAACAGTTTTAACGGACATCTTGGCCAGAAAGGGATCCGTCGAGTCTATTTCGATGAATTCCTATTTCAGTGAAAGGTCGTGATGGAAGGAGAGATCTATTTCAAACAGGAAGAGATTAAGTTAGGCTGTGGCTCAACGGCAAAAAGCACAGTGGTCGACAACTACTATCAGGTGGTCGAAGTGGGCGAAGACCATGTCGAAATCCATCTGCTGGATTTTTCCGATCGACCCGTTGGAAAGGGTTCCATCCTCCATAAGGACAAGCTGAAAGAGTATATCCCCTGTCCGGATTATTTCAACAATAAGAAGAAGCCCGGAGAGCTGTTGATCGAAAGACATATTCAATCCGGAGATCAGCACTTTGAAAAAAGGGAGTTTTTCAGCGCGGAGTTTGAGTACGATCGAGCCCTTTCCATGAATCAAAACCATTTGAAAGCCAATCTGGGGAAGGGAAGGACACTTTTCGCCCGGGGAGAAAAGGAGGCGGCAAAGAAGGTCTTTTCAAGACTATCCCAACTGGATACCCTATACGATAAAGAGAATAAGCACATTTTTAATGAATTCGGAATCGAGCTCCGGAAGAAGAAGATGTTTCAAGAGGCGATATCGAATTACCTCAAGGCCGTTTCAATCGATCCAAAGGACGAGGTCCTCTATTACAATCTGGGAAGGGCATGCTACGAAGAGGGAAAGCGTGAGGAGGCTATTGATCATTTGAATCACGCCCTGACCATCAAACCGGATTTTAACGAAGCCGAGGAATTTCTGTCGAAGATCCGGCCCTCCTGATCCCCCAAGGATTCAAGAACCAATCCCTTTCTATCGGGCATAAATTGCCGGGTGAGTCGGCAATATTTTCCGAAAAAATTCTCTTTCAATTAGTACTACGGCGACATATTTACCCCATCCCCCTCTCTCCGAGCCAGAGGCTCTCCGAGCCGGCGGCCTAACCTCCCCCTTGACAGGGGAGGAATTGGAGAAACCTCCCATGAAAGTGGGAAAAACCCGTAAAATCCCCTCACCTTCGAGACTGTGTCGCAATAAGGGAATTGATAAAAATGTCATCCTGAACTTGGTTCAGGATCTAATTAGAAAA
>VGRY01000096.1 GCA_016875195.1 Deltaproteobacteria bacterium | reverse complement strand
GGACTTCCCCTCACTCCTCATGAAGAAGTGCTCACCTATGAGGAGATCTTAAGGATTGTCCGTGTTTTTACGAAAGAAGGGATTTCAAAGATTCGCTTGACTGGCGGGGAACCCCTTGTGAGAAAAGGGATTGTCGATTTTCTCTCCCGGCTTTCTGAGATTGAGGAGATCAGGGATTTGAGCCTGACAACCAATGGATTGCTCCTGAAAGATTATGCCGTGGATTTGAAGCGGGCTGGGTTAAAGAGAATCAACATCAGCCTCGACACACTCAACCGCGAGAAATTTTCTATGATCACCAGGAGAAACGGTTACGAAAACGTATGGCAGGGAATTGAAGAGGCAATGAAGGTTTCTCTTTCTCCGATTAAAATCAATATGGTCGCCATAAAGGGGTTCAATGACGATGAGATTGAGTCCTTTGCCCTGCTCACCCTGCATCATCCGCTCATTGTGCGGTATATAGAATATATGCCCTCAGGAGAGGAATGGAAAGAGGGCAATATTGTGACCATCCCTGAGATAAAAAGTCGTCTCGAAGAGATGGGAAAGCTCACCGCCATTCCTTCTGATGAATGGGATGGCCCTGCCCGTCGATTCCGCTTTGAAGGGGCGATCGGAGAGATCGGATTGATCGGACCGGTGAGCGACCATTTCTGCGAGGCTTGCAATCGCCTTCGCTTGACACCGGACGGAAAGATCAGGACCTGCCTGTTTTCAGATGATGAGATTGATGTGAAGGGATTTCTCAGAAATGGCGGAAGTGATGAAGATTTAAGGAAACAACTTCTTGTGGCTTTAAATACGAAGCCGGAGAGGCATCATATCAATACGCACCAGTTTAAAAAATGTCAGAGAAATATGTCTGCGATAGGAGGATAATTCAATTTCTGATTTCGGAATGCAGATTGCGGAATTTGATAAATCATCGTTGTGCCCAAATGTCACCCTGAACTCGGTTCAGGGTCTCCTTCGTGAGATTCTGAAATAAGTTCAGAATGACAGAAGTAAGGCATCTATTCCTGAATTTTTGTGAATATTAAAAGCTATGCGCTCTGCGCTATGCGTTATTGGAGGAAACCATGCCAAAACTTACTCATTTCGACAAAAAGGGTCGGGCGAAGATGGTGGATGTCAGCGGCAAGGCAGAGACGCTGAGGGAAGCCATTGTCCGGGGCTCTATCTATATGAAGCCCGCAACTTTTAAAAAGATCATGTCTGGCAAGATGGCAAAAGGAGATGTCCTCTCTGTGGCGAAGGTGGCAGGAATTATGGCTGCAAAAAGGACCTCTGAAATCATCCCGATGTGCCACCCCCTCAATCTCTCTCATGTGGAAGTCAATTTTTACCCCATTGAAAAGGAGAGCCGGATCGATATCGAAGCCAAAGTCAGGATTAAGGCCAGGACCGGAGTTGAGATGGAGGGTTTAGTGGCTGTGGCTGTTGCAGGTCTTACGATTTATGATATGTGTAAGGCAATTGACCGGGGAATGGTGCTTACCGACATCCATCTAGTTAAGAAAACTGGAGGAAAAAGTGGGACGTATGTAGTTCGGAGTTCGGAGTCGGGAGTTCGGAGTAAAGGATGAAAAAAAATCAAAAAGGAAAGGTTCTCGCCGTAAACATTAGTGAAGAAAAAGGCACAAAGAAGACAAATGTCGAATCCTGCACCCTTTTAAAAGATTTCGGTTTAAGGGGGGATGCCCACGGTGGTCCCTGGCACAGGCAGGTCAGTCTTTTAGCCAATGAATCGGTCGAGAAGATGAAAGCCAAGGGATTGGCAGTGGGTTATGGTGATTTCGCAGAGAATATCACGACAGAAGGCATTGACCTCGTTCACATTCCCATCGGAACGGATATCCGCATTGGAGACTCCATCGTCCTCCGTGTGACCCAGATTGGAAAGGAGTGCCATGAGCGCTGCGCCATCTACTATCAGGCAGGGGATTGCGTGATGCCCAAAGAAGGAATCTTCGCTGAAGTCATAAGCGAAGGAGAAGTGAAGGTAGGAGATGAAATCATTACCGGTTAATTGAGTCCATTGGGTTGCTTGGGTTACTTGCGTTGCTTGTGTTATTTGGGTTTCTTGAGTTTCTTGAGTTATTAACTCAATGAACCCAACGAACTCAACGAACTCAACAAACTCAATAAACCTCATAGAGGGAACTATGTTCAAAGTAGCCATTCTGACTATCAGTGACCGGGGTTCCAAAGGCGAGCGGGGGGATTCGAGTGGTCCGCTCATTCAGGAGATGATCAAAGACCTGCCTGCTCAAACCATCCATTACGAAATCATCCCTGATGAGAAAGAGCAAATCGTCAAAGCCTTAAAATGGTGCGCCGATGAATTGAAGGCGGATCTCATTCTCACCACTGGAGGAACAGGTTTAAGTCCAAGAGATGTAACACCCGATGCAACACTGGAAGTGATTAAGAAGGAAGTCCCAGGTTTCTCTGAAGCCATGAGAGCTCAAAGTCTAAAAAAGACGCCTCATGCCATGATCTCAAGAGCCATTGTAGGAATCCGTGGTTCAAGTTTAATTGTGAATCTTCCGGGAAGCCCCAAAAGTGTAAAAGAAAATTTAGAAGTGATCCTACCTGCATTACCTCATGCCTTATCCAAACTAAAAGGCGACCCCTCGGAGTGCGCTCAGGAATGACACCCCTCCGGATTAAGATAGCCGATAATCGGATGAGTACGTTAATTTATCAATTGGGAGGGCGCTTTTGATAGGCTTTTAATTCTTCTTCCGTCAGTTCTTCGGAGGTTACTAACCTGTAATGCTTTTCGGCTGAAACTCGAACACCTTCTTCTGTCATTTCGCATTCAAACAATGCGATGAGATTTTCTTCCATAAACTGGGCAGCAATGGATCGGCAAATGAGTCCTTGAAATTTCGTTTTGCAAACAGCCAAATCCTGCTCTATTTGGACAATTCCTATCTTGTCATATCCCCCTTTTGCTTGAACCGGAACCACATAATGAACCCCTCTTTTATCGATACCAATGTAGATTTCATCCGTCTCAACTTGTCCAAGATCGGGTATTGCTGTGCGCAAATGGTTTTGCAGGGAATAACAGGTGAAACCAGTGAAAATATCAATTAGTCTGTTATAACGGAGCTTAGCCAGGAGTGCCTGTTCATCATTGAGTTTATATTTACTGATCACTCCAGGTGTGGCATCCGGTATCTTCGTTTCTGATAGGATCTTCGATGGGAGAATAGCAGATTGGGTGGCAAGTACAAACTTATAGCGACCCCTTCCAGCAGGGCGGATAATCCACTCCAACCCTTTTGGGGCTTTTTCTACAATGCTATCCGGCAACGAAGCCCGATACCGGAATGAATAAAGAACATCTCCTAAGTTCTTGGGAAGTTTTATTCGCAGTTTCTTAGCGGCTGCTATAATTTCCGACCGCTCAAATAAGATCTCTGTTGAACCTTTCTGAAAATATTTGGAAAAAATCGTTTCTATGATCCGTGAATATCGATTTTTCGTTTCTGCCATCGTTTCACCTTTTCTTTCCGGGCCATCGTAAGACAACGACTTCCTCTCTTAACTGTTCTTTTGTTGCCGTAGCGTATCTCGTTCGGAATAGATCTATCCTCATTAACTGGTATCCGAGCGCTTCCGCTATTTCAGCCAACAACCTGCCTGTACGAATCATAACTCTCAGATACGAAGCTTGGTCTCCCACCACGTAAGCTAACTGGGCGCCGGGGCGAAGCACAGAACGGAGCTCGGCCAGGTGGCGCGTCATACCACCGAAATACAATTTAGTCACTCTTCCATAAAGCCTTTCAAATCCGGAATTTTTCCCAAGCTCCTTTCTGCGTTTCTCTATAGATTCTGAAATCTTCTGAATCTCTGGATGATCTTCCACAAACTTATCATCCTCATCATCTTTATAAACACCTCGTGTATTTGAACGTATAAAGTTCTTCTTCATGTCTTTTAATTCTGCTTTACTCTTGATAAATCCAAGGACAACAGATTCAAGTCTCGTTGTCCGTGTATAATCCTTCTCGTTCGGATACGGAGGAGATGTTATTACCGCATCCACCGAATTGGGCTCTATCATGCCACTTACATCCCGGGCATCACCTAAATAGACTTTTGCGCTGGGATACGACCTACCTTTAACAAGCTGTAAATCGTTTGCGATTTTCTCTGCTTCACACAACCATGAGGCGACAACCGGAACATCAATTTTGGGCTTTCCAACTCCCACTTCCGGTCCGAAATGAAGATTACTGATCCTGAATACCAAAGCGTTTGCTAATGCAAGCAAGGCATGCCGGTAATAGGGTTGCTCTTTGTGGCCTTTCAAAGAATCAAGTAAGATGAGAGTCTTATGTAAAGGAAGAGGGCTGATCGAGTCACTTAGCAGAAGTCTTGCCGCTTCAGGATCAAGGGTTCTAAGGGGGGCTTCTTTCGTGGGGCGTTTCAAAAGGCTGTTGTCATTTAAGCCCTGCTCATTCAATAATTCTAAAGTCGAATTCGCGATATGGCGTGCCTTCTTCTTAAATAAATTCGAATCGATATCCCAATCAACTTTTACAGAGCTGGCAAAATGTGCAAAAATGTTCGCCTCAAGCCCGATTGTCTGTATGCCATGCAATTTAGATTCAACAAGGGTAGTCCCCGTGCCACAAAAGGGATCTAAAACAAGGTGCCTTTCATCTAAACCAAAATCTTCAATATAACTGCTTACCAGGTGCGGAGGAAAAGAGAGAACAAATCTGTACCAATCATGGAAAGCCCGATCGCATGGAGCCAGCCTATTGGCGGCTCGCCCATTGGTTTCGCCCCTGGCAGTCTTTTCCACAGAATTTGCGCTGAATGCAGAGATGGGTAGATGCAGTTGTGTTTGAATTGGCTTCATCAAGCCCGCCGTTTTTTATGTCATTATATGGAATGGAATATAAAAGGTCAATATTGATTTACAGGTGGTTTCAGTTATTTTGAGAAGTGAAATGAGGGGTATTCCCCTATTCTTAAAAAATGGGAAGTGTCCCTAATTTTTATCCAGCACTTCTCGGACGACCTGAAGCATCTCTTTCATATTAAACGGTTTGCTGATAAAGTTTTTTGCTCCTCCTTCCAAAAAGGTTTTGTGGGAGCCATCCGGCGAATACCCGCTTGTAATGACCACTTTCACCTCCGGATTGATCTGAAGGAGCTCTTCCAGACACTTCTTTCCACCCATTCCGGGCATGATCAGATCGAGAACAACCAGGGCTATTTCACCCTTCTTCTCCTGATAGAGTTTCAGGGCACTCTCTCCATCGGAGACTTTGAGCACCGTATAGCCATGCTTTGCAAAAATCTGCTCGCCAAGATTCCGGATGGGTTCTTCATCGTCCACCAGCAGGATGGTCTCTGATCCTCCTTTGAGTTCCTTATCTTCTCTCCACTCCTCCACGCCCCTCCCCTGTTCTGTGGCAGGAAAATAAATTCTGAAGGTGGTTCCTTTACCGGGTTCACTCTCGCAGAGGATATACCCTTCATGGCTTTTTACAATGCCATAAACCATGGCAAGCCCAAGCCCAGTTCCCTTGCCCACCCCTTTGGTGGTGTAAAAGGGATCGAAGATATGTTTAATGGTCTCTCCGTCCATGCCATGGCCGGTATCAGAAACTGTCAACTGAGCATAGTGGCCAGGTTTTGCCCATAAATGTTCTTTATAAAACTCTTCAATTATAAAAATATTCTCCGTTTTGAAAATTAACCTGCCACCCTCAGGCATAGCATCTTTGGCATTGACGGTTAAATTCATCAGAACCTGCTCCACCTGGGCCGGATCGGCATTGATCATGCGCAAATCATCGGCAAGGAAAAGTTCAAACTCAATCATCTTGGGTATGGTCCTTCTGAGAAGTTTCTCAACCTGTCTAACTTCCTCGTTGAGATCGACCGGACTTAGCTTGGTCTGAACCTTCCGGCTGAAGGTCAATAGCTGCTGGGTCAGCTCAGCCCCTCTGTGGGCTGCCCGCTTGATCTGTTGCAAATCCTCACTGAAAAGTACTCGAGATCGATCATCCATGAGAAGGATCTCGGTATAGCCTAAGACCGTCTGGAGAAGATTGTTGAAGTCATGGGCAACACCTCCAGCCAACGTCCCCACGGCCTCCATCTTCTGCGCCTGCTGGAATTGGGCCTCCAGCCTCTTCTGGGAGGTGATGTCTCTGAGAAAACAGAGAACAGCAGGTCTTCCTTCCCAATCTATGGAAACAGCGTTGAGTTGGACCCATAGCTCTTCACCCGCCTTGTTCAATACCCTGAAAGAGTAATTGTTAGGAACATCTTCCCCTTTAAGTCTCCTATTATGTCTGTCGAGCACCATCTCTCTATCTTCGGGATGGATGAGGTTCATGAAGGGAGTCGTGGCATATTCCTTCTCAGAATAACCTGTTATTGCAAGAGTGCTTGGGTTTGGAAATTTTACAAATCCATCATGGGCAATGAAGATCGCATCATTGGCATTGGCAATAACGGACCGATACTTCTTTTCTGACTCCCGAACCGCCTCCTCTGCCCGTTTTCGCTCGGTGATATCCCGGGTCACATGGACAGAACCGATGGTATTCCCCGATTCATCTAACAAAGGAGTCGTTGTGATCTCAAAAACACCTCCTAAAAAAGGTTCCTCTACCTCTGCCCAAGCTGGCTTTCCTGTTTCAAGGGTCTGTCGGTGAGGACAGAATTCAGGCGGATTTTCATTCCCGTGAATCAATCTGTAACAGGGCTGACCCACGGCCTCTTTAAAATCCATCTTCAATAATTGAGCTGCTGCAATATTGAGACGCTTAATTCGGTTCTCCTTATCTAAGATAAAGATCGGGTCATGGACTGAATTAAAAGTCTGTTCCCAATCCTTTGCCGACCCCTTAAGGGAGGTTAGGGTTTGATCTAGCATTTCATACATCTCTTTGAAAGCCCTTGTCAGATCCCCGATCTCATCAGAGGACTGTATGGATTTCAGTTCTTCCTGAAGACCTCTCTTCCCCTGAAGATCATCGCCTATGGCCTCTGCATTCTGTCCAAGTTGTTTGGCAATATTGCGAAGTCTCAACAAAGGTTCGGTCAGCCTCCGCACAGCCACCATCCCTATCAGAATAGCAACGAGAACAGCAGCCATCGTGCCCCAGATAATCTGGTTGCGAGCTTCCCTGATGGGTGCAAAGGCTTCGCTTTTGGGTTGTTGCGACCCAATAATCCAATTTGTCCCCGGGACACGCCTGAGGGAAAGGAGCATGGGCACGCCTCTGGAATTGACGGTTTCACCCATCCCTTCAAAACCTTCAATGGCTGCATCGAATAATTTATTGGCGCCCGGAGGGACATCTTTCTGTAAAATTCTTTTATCCTCCGGATGAAGAATCATTAACCTGGAAGTATCATAGACATAAATATATCCGGACTCCCCGATCTTTGTTTTACGGAGACCGCCTAAAGCATTGGGGTGGAGGAGTTGAACCGAACATCCGATCATTCCTAATACCTGGTTCTTAGACCCCCGTAATAATGCGGTAAAGGTCAGAACCGGCTCTCCGGTTCTTGCCGAACGGTAGGGAACTCCGATAATGCCCTTCTGTTTTTCCATCGTTGTTTTAAAATATTCACGATGAGCAAAATTCTTCCCCCTGGTTTCGGGATAAACAGGGTAATCTGCCCACATGGTCCCACCTGCATCGAGAAGAAACATCCCGTTTTCAAACTTCGGGTAGTTTTTCATAGCCTTTTTCAGATGTTCTTCAATGACCGCAACCTTCTTCTCCTCCAGCGCTTTCTGAGGTAAAAAAGAAGCAATCGCCTGCGCATCTTTCAGGGTATCATCTAAAAATTTTGAAATGGCTTGTGATTCGGCGACCGAAACATTTTCCAGACCTGCATAAATTGAATTTCGGAGGGTGTTTTCCAGAAAATGGAGAGAATAGATCCCGGCAATGCCTAAGATTACAACAAGGAGGCCGGCCAGAAGCAGCGATGTTTTTGTCCGTAGTGTCATAAGAACCCTTCCTAAACTTAAAAAGAAAAGTCAATGATCATAGGAGATAACTTCCTACCCTCATTGACCTTGCTTCAAAAGTTTTAATTACTTAATGAGAGTCTGTTTATAACTTTCAGTTTCGAAAAAGGTTGTCATTCCGGCGAAAGCCGGAATCCAGTCTTTTCAATCCCGCCAAAGGCGGGACTGGATGCCCCCGTATCAAGCACGGGGCAGGCTCCTCAAGTCCGGCATGACAGTAAA
>VGRY01000095.1 GCA_016875195.1 Deltaproteobacteria bacterium | reverse complement strand
TGTTTTTTGGCGGAATGCGATATGTCCTTGGCAACCCCAGCGCCTATAACCGAGATTTTGCAATTGATCTCGATAAGTTTTTTGAGTTTTTGAAAGCAACTCAGCTCACAGTTTTAGAAAAACTCGGAATCTCTGATGACAGCGCAAAGCGACAAAAGTTTTTTGCGAGATTACAGGGTGAAATTGCCAAGAGAGGCATTATTGATGTTCTGCGAAAAGGAATCAAGCATGGTCCTGTATCAGTGGATCTCTTCTACGGCACCCCTTCACCCGGAAACGCCAGGGCTGTTGAGCTTTTTAATTCCAATATATTCAGCGTTACCCGACAGCTTCACTATAGCAAAGACGAAACCCAACTTGCTCTTGATCTTGCCCTCTTCATCAATGGCCTTCCCATTGCCACCTTTGAACTTAAAAACCGTCTGACGAAACAGACGGTTGAGGATGCGGTTCAACAATACAAGCGCGACCGCGATCCCCGTGAACTGCTCTTCCAATTTGGCCGCTGTCTGGCGCACTTCGCTGTGGATGATCAGGAGGTGCGATTCTGCACCCATCTGAAAGGCAAGGAATCGTGGTTCCTGCCTTTCAATAAAGGTTACAACGATGGAGCAGGGAATCCGCCCAATCCAAATGGAATTAAGACGGATTACCTCTGGCGTGAGATTCTCACACCGGAGGGTTTAACCGACATCATTGAAAATTACGCACAGATAATTGAGGAGAAAGACGAACGCACTGGCCGAAAAAGAGAAGTGCAGATCTTTCCGCGTTTTCATCAGCTTGCTGTGGTGCGGAAGCTCCTGGGTGATGCACGCTCAAGGGGATCGGGGCGGCGCTACTTGATCCAGCATTCAGCAGGAAGCGGTAAGAGCAACTCAATTGCCTGGCTTGCGCACCAGCTTGTGGGATTGGAGCGCGAGAGCGCCCCAATCTTCGACTCGGTGATCGTGGTCACTGACCGGAAGGTATTGGATAAACAGATCAAGAACACGATCAAACAATTTGCGCAGGTGGCGGCAACAGTGGGGCATGCCGAGCGTTCGGGCGACCTCAGAAAATTCATCGAAGGCGGAAAGAAGATCATCATCACAACCGTCCAGAAGTTTCCCTTCGTTTTGGACGACATTGGCAACGAGCACCGCGGGCGGACATTTGCTATTCTCATCGATGAGGCACACTCGAGCCAGGGCGGCCGCACAGCGGCGAAGATGAACATCGCGCTATCAGCAGGCGGCGGCGAGGAAGAGGAGGAGACGACCGAGGACATCATCAATCGGATCATGGAATCGAGGAAGATGTTAACAAATGCCAGTTATTTTGCCTTTACTGCCACCCCCAAGAACAAAACGCTGGAGGTTTTCGGCGACCCATGGCCCGAAGGCGACGTCGTCAAGCACCGCCCCTTCCATAGTTACACCATGAAACAGGCGATCCAGGAGGGATTTATTCTCGATGTGCTGAAAAACTACACGCCGGTCGATAGCTACTACCGGCTTACCAAGACTGTGGAGGATGACCCGGAATTCGATACCAAAAAAGCCCAGAAGAAACTGCGTCGTTATGTTGAATCCCATGAGCACGCCATTCGGGAGA
Organism: Deltaproteobacteria bacterium; assembly: GCA_016875195.1. Lineage (GTDB taxonomy): Bacteria > Desulfobacterota > BSN033 > BSN033 > UBA1163 > RBG-16-49-23. The sequence goes on along the minus strand of VGRY01000095.1, from coordinate 6,953 downwards.
AGGCAGAGATCATGGTGGACCATTTCCATGAACAGGTGTTAGCCAAAAACAAGATTGGCGGTCAGGCACGGGCGATGGTGGTGACGAGCGGCATCGAACGAGCCATCCAGTATTTCTATGCAATACGAGATTATCTTAAAGAACGAAAGAGTCCCTATCAGGCCATTGTTGCCTTCTCTGGTGAGCATGACTTTGGAGGGCAGAGGGTGTCTGAAGCATCGCTAAACGGATTCTCCAGCAACTTGATACCGGAACGAATCCGTGAAGACCCCTACCGCTTTTTAATCTGCGCCGAAAAGTTCCAAACCGGTTACGACGAACCGTTGCTCCATACGATGTATGTGGACAAACCGCTTTCGGGCATCAAGGCGGTGCAGACGCTTTCGCGCCTCAACCGGGCGCACCCAAAGAAACATGACATCTTTATCCTCGATTTTCAGAATGATGCCGATACGATTCAATTGGCCTTTGAGGACTACTACCGAACCACGATTCTCAGCTCCGAAACGGACCCGAATAAACTACACGATCTCAAGGCCAGCCTCGATGGTTATCAGATCTACAATGATTCGGCAGTGGACCAATTCGTGGAATTATATCTGGGTGGGGCTGATCGTGATCAATTAGACCCGATTCTCGATTCATGTGTAGCGATCTACATGAATACGCTCGACGAGGATGGCCAGGTGGATTTCAAGGGAAAGGCCAAGGCATTTGTCCGCACTTATAATTTTTTAGCCTCGGTGTTACCCTTCAGTAATGCCACCTGGGAGAAGTTGTCTATCTTCCTGAACTTCCTGATTCCCAAATTGCCCGCCCCAAAGGAAGATGACTTGTCAAAAGGCATTCTTGAAGCCATCGATATGGACAGCTACCGAGTAGAGGTCCGTTCGGCGATTAACATTGCCCTCGCCGACAAGGATGCAGAGATCGAGCCTGTTCCCACAAGTGGTGGAGGTCGCATGCCGGAGCCAGAGATGGATCGCCTTAGCAATATCCTCCGATCTTTTAATGAGCAGTTCGGAAATATAGACTGGAAGGATGCTGATAAAATCCGCAAGGTCATTGCCGAGGAGATCCCCACAAAGGTTGCCGCAGACAAAGCCTACCAGAATGCAATGAAATATTCGGACAAGCAGAACGCAAGAATCGAGCACGACAAAGCCCTACAACGAGTGCTTCTGGAACTGTTGATAGACCATACCGAGCTTTTTAAACAGTTCAGCGACAACCCGTCGTTTAAGAAATGGCTGGGAGACACAATCTTTTCGGCCACCTACACAGCGCCGTCTCTGTAGATTTGGGTTCGATAATGAATGGGGGGACATTATTTCACCCCACCCTAAAAAAGTAAACCCGATGGAGCTCATGGAAGCTTGAAGGGATAGGAGGGACGTCCATGCGGGGCGTGCCTGATGATTTTTGGAAAAGGTAAAGGTGAGATCGGGGGCGGGTTCACATTAGTTGTTAACCATCACATTTCTGGAGAAAGTGGATGTCTCCTGGTTATGTAAGGGAGCGTATGTCTGGAAAGAGAAGGATGGAATTATATGAGCGTGTCCGGCAGATTTTAGAAACGACTCGCTCGGCTGTCGCACGCTCGGTAAACACCGCACAGGTGGCTGCCAACTGGCTCGTTGGGCGAGAAATCGTGGAAGATGAACAGCGCGGACGTAAGAAGGCTGTTTATGGGCAGAAGTTGATTGCTGAACTGTCGGAGAAACTTCAGAAAGATTTCGGTAGCGGATACAGCGCCACCAACCTCAAACTTTTCCGCCAGTTCTTCCTTGAATACCCCGACTTGCTCAGGGGGAGAATTGGCCACACATTGCGTGACCAATCTCTGCCAGAATGTGAAACATCAGTATCTGCCATTATCGCCTTTCCAACCGGAATTGGTCACACATCGTGTGACCAATCGTGGAAGCCTGGCCTACTGCATCCCAACCTGTCGTGGTCCCTCTATCGACATCTTGTCGGTGTTGAATCGACCCTGGCTCGGTCGTTCTACGAAATTGAGGCCATCCGAAACAACTGGTCGGCACGGGAACTTGAACGGCAGATCAATAGTCTACTGTACGAGCGTTTGGCTATGAGTAAAGACAAGAAAGGCCTGATGCGACTGGCTACCAGGGGACAAGTGATACAGTGCCCAACGGATGTCTTTAAAGACCCCGTCGTCATGGAATTCCTCGGCCTTCCCCAATCTCCCAAGCTTGTAGAATCCGATCTGGAAGAAGCACTTATCAGTAATCTTCAGGCGTTTCTACTGGAACTGGGAAAGGGTTTTGCATTCGTTTCACGGCAGGAGCGAATTACGCTCGAAGGTGATCACTTCTATATCGATCTGGTGTTTTATCATACGATCCTTAAGTGTTTTGTGCTCATTGATCTCAAGGTCGGCAAGCTCACACATCAGGACTTAGGCCAACTCCAGTTATACGTCAATTACTTCAACCGGGAACGGCGGACTCAGGGAGATAATCCAACGCTGGGACTGATCCTCTGCACGGATAAGAACGATGCTGTCGTTCGCTACACTCTCGGGGAAGAGCAGCAAAAGAGGATATTTGCCAGTCGATATAAATTGCATCTGCCCACAGAGGCAGAACTCCAGGCAGAACTTCGACGAGAACTCAGGCTGTTGAAGGGCGAACTCAGCGGGCAAACTTAAGGGAAAACCCAGGGGCACTCTCATATTCAAGGGGGGGGAAAATTAAACCATAAAACTGTAAAGTTTAGTGAACAAGGAGAAGATTTTTATGAATAATCCAAGATTGCAGTTGAAGAATGTGGGGCAGATTGAAGACGCAGATATTGAGTTTGGAGATCTGACCGTTCTTGTTGGCCCCCAGGCGACAGGAAAGAGCATTTTCCTCCAATTTCTCAGACTTTTATTGGATACAGGATATGTTATTGATGAAATGGGAACACATGGGCTTGTGTGGAATAAGGATATTGGCCATTTTCTCGATATTTATTTGGGCGAAGGGATGAGGGATGTATGGCGCATCGGAGATAACAGGAGCGCTATCCTATACAATGGTGATCCGATTGAATTATCCATTCTCATACAACGCCGGAGAAGAAGTAAAAAAGAATCCTTGTTTTTTATTCCTGCCCAGAGAGTATTGACGCTTGGAAGAGGGTGGCCGCGTCCCTTTTCTGATTATGGGGCAAGCGACCCATTCTCTGTACGGGATTTCAGTGAAAAAATCCGCTTGCTCATGGAAACCGGATGGGGCCGTGGTGAAGGGGGTGAAATTTTCCCCCAAACTCGCCGCCTTAAGAATGAACTTCGGAAAATACTGGATCATACGGTATTTCATGGCTTTGGGTTACGTGTGGATACCTATGGTTCACAGAAAAGACTCGTTCTCAAAGCTAAAGGTTCTGAGTCAACATTGCCTTTTATGGTGTGGTCTGCCGGACAGAGAGAGTTTGTCCCTCTATTGATGGGATTTTACTGGCTTCTTCCTCCTACCAAGGTATCCCGTAAGCAGGACGTTGAGTGGGTTGTCATTGAAGAGCCAGAAGCTGGTTTACATCCGAATGCTATTTCTGCCGTTTTGCTGTTGATCCTGGATCTTCTCGCAAGAGGTTATCGTGTGTGTCTTTCTACTCATTCACCCCATGTCCTCGACGTCGTATGGGCATTGAAGGTAATACGTGAGCATCAAGCACCTTCGCTTAAGGTTCTCGATCTCTTCAATGCACGAAAAACCGATCCCATGAAGGAAATGGCAGATGCAGTTATTAGGAAAATCGCACGTGTGTATTATTTCGATCAAAAAACAGGTCGCACTCATGATATCTCCGGTCTTGACCCGGGTTCAAAGGAAGCATCTGAGGCAGGTTGGGGTGGGCTCAGTGAATTCAGTGGACATGTGGCTGATGTAGTGGCGAATGTTGTTAATGCCCGAGGATGAATAAACCCCGTTAGAAATTCCAGTCATTGCGACTCGAAACCGAGCGGGGCATTATTTCTAACGGGGTAAATCATGAGATTTCAAGATGCAGTGGCTTATACAAATGATGTGAGAGATTGTTACCAGGCGGGACTCCAAGCTGTTTTAGAAAGAGACCGCAACAGATTGTCATGCCAAGATACCCGGAAAATCAGCGGCAGCCTTAATCTCGATGCTGCGGTAGAACAACTATATCCTAATGCGGCTCGCTGGGATTATGGAATCGGTATAAAGAGGACAGAGACAAGAGACGAAGCGATCTGGGTGGAAGTCCATTCCGCGGACGCAAACCAGGTACCCAAAATGATTGATAAGCTCGCCTGGCTGAAGAACTGGTTCAATGATCGTGCCCCAAACTTGAGGGTAATAACAAAGAACGATTCTCCATATGTTTGGGTTGCTTCCGGACGTGTCTCTTTCCAGAAGAACAGCCCGCAGGCAAAAAAACTCGCACTGGCAGGGATAAAATTTCCCCAAGAACATTACCGCATCGAAACAAGATGAAAACGATCCAAGGAAGACAACGAAAATCGAGAGTCAGGTTTTTGATCTTGAAAAACCAGTTATAAAAAAGGAGAATTCCAATGCCAAGACGGCCAAGAATAACATCAAAAGGAACATGCGCACTTTGTAAATTGGCATTTGGTAAATCGGCCATGACAAGACATCTGCTGTCATGTATAGAAAAAACCCAGATTGATGAGAAATTTACGAAAGATTCATCCTCTTTACTAAAATTCTTTCATCTCCTTGTCGAAGGGCATCATCTGCCGGAATACTGGATGCATCTTAAAGTATCAAGCCATGCACGTTTCGAAGATTTAGACAATTTTCTCAGAGAGTTATGGCTCGAATGTTGTGGTCATATGAGCGCTTTCCGTATTGGAAGAGAGGAGGTAAATAAAAGCAAGAAGCTTGAGCGTGTTTTGCATCCCGAAATGCGATTAAACTATGAATATGATTTTGGCAGTACCACAGAACTTATGATAAAAGTTGTTTCCGAGTTTAAAAGCAACATAAAAATGGGTGGAGTGGAAATCCTTGCAAGGAATGATCCGCCTCAGATTAAATGCTCAAATTGCGATCATCTGGCCACACGCATCTGCACAGAATGTATTTATGAGGATGCAGGATGGCTTTGTGATGACTGTGCTGAGGATCATAAATGCGATGAGGATATGTTGCTCCCTGTAGTTAATTCACCTCGAACTGGAGTGTGCGCCTATGCAGGGTAAATTAGAAAGGGAGTGTACCGGCGTTAGGGAAATAAGGGATACTTCCCGATTTTAATAAATTCTAAGGATGGGAGACACAATGCTTTCGGCTACCTACACAGCCCCAACTCCATTGTCCGGGAAGGCATTTGGGTATCAGTCACTCAGTATGTGCAAAATTTGCACATGGTAAAAATCAAAAAAACAATAGGGGAGCGCAATGGGGTCGGGAGCGCAATGGGGTCGAATCTTTATTCTTGACTTTGCAGAAGGGGATAAGAGGGACGTTCATGCGGAGCGTGCCTGATAGTCTTAAGGAAAGGCACGGAAAATGGGGGGTCAAATCTTTATCTTTGAATTCATTTGAGCATGACGAACTTCACTACATTCTCGATCCGAAGGAGTATATGGCCCAGACTTCCCCGGCGAAGGCTTCCGCGTCCTTGAAGAAAAGGAGGTGAAGCAGTTCGGCGAATACCGCACCCGCCGCCCGGTATCCGAGGCATGGGATAGGGTAGAAAAAAATTAAGGAGAATAAAAGAAAACCTTGCCCTTGGGCCTCCTTAGTTGATATTATTGGTTGAGAATGATGGCCTGAGGAAGAGGTTAAGATATGTGGCGGAAACACATAAGTAAGGGAGGTTAATATGCAAGCAAACTGGAAGGATCATATTATAAGCACACCTGATGTCCTTCGGGGTAAGCCTCGAATTAAGGGGACAAGAATTCCCGTTAGCCTTATCCTTGGGTATCTGGCAGGTGGAAGCACCTTTGAGGACATTATCAGGGAGTTTCCTGACCTCACCCATGAACAAATTGCCGCCTGCCTGGATTATGCTCGTGACCTGTCAGAATTCGAGGTTGCCGTCTGATGGGGTTAAAGTTTTTTGCAGACCATTGTATTTCCAATTCTATCATTCAAGGGCTTCTTAACGCCGGTCCCAATTAATTTTATTGATAAAATCTTGTAATTCTTTTAGTATTCCTAAGGCTTAAGCGTCAAAACATCATCCCTTTAGGATTGCAACTATACCGGCTTATTTATTTAAAGTTTAGTATGGAGGTTAAGTTGAAGAAGATAGCGCCTTCGATTCTATCTGCCGATTTCAGCCGACTCGGTGAAGAGGTAAGGGCAGTTGAAAAGGCAGGAGCGGATGTCATCCATGTCGATGTGATGGATGGACATTTTGTCCCCAATATTACCATCGGGCCTATAGTGGTGACCGGTTTGAGGAAACTGACCTCTCTTCCCCTGGATGTCCACCTGATGATCGAAGAACCCGGACGATATATCGAGGCTTTTGCGCAGGCGGGAGCTACCTGGATCACGATTCATGCAGAAGTCTGCCGCCACCTGAGGCAAATGGTGAAAAAGATTCGACAGTTGAATGTGAGGCCAGGGGTGGTGCTCAATCCTGCCACCCCTCTGAGAAGGCTCTCGACCGTTCTCGATGAGATTGACCTCGTCCTTTTGATGTCTGTCAATCCGGGGTTCGGAGGACAGGCTTTTATCCCTGAGGTTCTGAAAAAGGTTGAACAGTTGAGAAAAACTATCGACAGGAATCGCTATCCCGTAGAGATCGAGGTGGACGGAGGCATCAAGCTTGAGAATATTGGAGAGGTCTCAAAGGCGGGCGGAGATATCTTTGTTCTCGGAACAGGAATATTCAAGACAGCGAGCTACCGAGAAACCATCCGGAAACTACGGAGAGAAATTGAAAAATAAACTGCTACCGGCTTCAGCCAACCGTCGTTTACCTTAAAAAGTCAA